>DATLBD010000045.1:0-2600 GCA_035527135.1 Methanothrix sp.
ATTACATCGGGAGCGCGGAGGGTCACGAATACCCCGACCTTCAGGTCGGGGATGAAGTGAACCCTCGCATGTTCTTTCTGCTCTTCTAAATCAATAAAACAAATCGTGCAGATCAATGGAATCTGAGCAACGAAGACTCGATGAGTTCTGAATTCCCAAAAAACCGGGCGTGCGGCCCGAAGCATACCCTATTCTTTAGGGTGGGGTGGCCGCACGCAATTTGATTTAATTTTTCTGGTCCAAAAACATTTTGTAGTAAATTTAGGAATGATTGATCGGGAGCTAAACACGTACCTCATCCTTAAGAGTGCCTTCCCAATCGAAATCAGGCACTCTATGCTTCTTTTTAACCCTTCTTTCCAGCAAGAACTCAGCAAAATCCTTGACCTCTTTCTGGATGTCAGGTGGCAGTTGTTCCACGAACTCAGCAATAGTGGTCGTGCTTCTTGAATATAGGCTCCTTACCTTTTATATAATATTTATCTGCCGGAAGAAACTTGGAGGATTGATTGATTCTCGCCTCACAGGCCTGAGCGTCTTGACGTAACCGGCGCAGCACTCTGCATAACCTAAGAGGCTCTGTCGGCAAAGTCCTAGACGGGCTATCTACATTCGGTCTCAAGATAGACATCTATCATCTTTCAAGCAGCAAGCACGTTATTAATACTACTCTATAAATGAAATGTGAATATAGCGAGTGAGGAGAGTAAGCCCCCTTCTGTTCTTGACGGCATTCAGCTTAGCGCCATACCCGAGCTTGGCTGGACGGCCATGTTCTCAGCTCTATTTTGGCTTGCACCCACAGGGTTTCGCCGTTTCATCCGCTTCCCGCGCGACCTCAGCCTCGCGGCATCATTGCTTTGACGCGGAGCGGTCTCGTTTCTGTGCCAGAGCCGGAGCTCTCGCCCCACATCCTTTGGGATGTCTGTGTGTCCAGTGGTGGAGGGACTTTCCACACCGGCCGGAATTGGCCAGCGGCAGCCGCCCTTCCTCTCTCGCAAGCAACATAGGTCCATGGCGCGGTTTATAACGCCTTCGCTCTCTATTCGAAAATCTCATCCTAAAGTCTAATTCTCAAAGTTCTTCGCCTTTCGGGGCAAATCTTTATGCTAAGACATCCCTTCTTTCCTCTGCATGGCCCGAGATCAGAGAGACCACTACTACCGACTGGCAAAGGAAGAGGGCTTTCGAGCCCGCTCTGCCTACAAGTTGCTGCAGATCAATGAGAAGTTTCACATCATCAAGCGAGGAGACAGCGTGGTGGACCTGGGTGCGGCGCCCGGCGGCTGGCTACAGGTGGCGGCCAAGCTGTCCGGGGGCAAGATCGTGGGCGTGGATCTGGAGAACATCGTGCCCATCCCTGGCGTTATAACTTTTCAGGCTGACATAACCCTGGAGAGCACAGTAGCTCTGGTGAAAGAGGCCTTGGGCGGGGACGCGAACGTGGTGATCTGCGATGCCGCGCCTAACCTCACCGGTGCCTGGGACATGGACCATGCCGTTTCTGTCGACTTGGCCCGCTCGGCGCTTAAAATGGCCAAGAAGCTGCTGAGGCCTAAAGGCAACTTTGTGGTCAAGGTCTTCCAGGGTGACATGTTCCCGGACTTTTTAAACGAGGTCAGAAAGGAGTTCTCATCCGTCCAGGCACACTCGCCGCTAGCATCCAGAAAGGAGAGCGCAGAGACCTACATCGTAGCCAAGAAAATGCTCACCGGGCCGGTGAGGAAAGGCGACATGCTGGACGTGCAGATCGAGTCCACGGGCAAGTCTGGTGATGGTGTGGCCATGGTGGAAGGCTTTGCGATCATCGTGCGCGGAGCGCAACAGGGCGAGAGGCTGCGGGTGAAGATTAACGCGGTCAAACCCAATTTTGCCTTCGCCGATATCGTGGAGAGAAAGGATTAATAACCTACCTAAGAAAAGCAGGAGGAAGGGCGATTCTATGGAAGACAATGCTGTGATTTTCATTGGTGACAAACCAGTCATGAACTACGTTCTTGCCGTAATGACTCAATTTAACAAGCCAGTCTCCACAGTGACGCTGAAGGCCAGGGGACGTGCAATATCTCGGGCAGTGGATGCTGCAGAGATCACCCGGAATAGATTCATGCCCAATCTCATTGTCAAGAATATAACCATCGGCACAGAGGCCATCCAGAGTGAGGATGGCAAGACGGTGAATGTGTCCTCGATGGAGATTTTGTTGGCCAAGACTTGATGGTTAATCTATTCGCTTTACATTTTGTATTTTTGTGTTTGTTATGTCAAGGCAAATCTGACTGCATTAGGCCTTCATAGCTCGGACCTGTCCTATGCCAGCCCTGCTGGTGGTCAGGCAGAATTTTTTGAGGTGAGAATTACGTGAGAATTATTTTTTGCGAAATGAGTCTCTCTCTCGACAAGATCCTCTGCAGGCTGCACTCTAGAAATGAAACAAATAAAAAGGATAAATTGATAAGACCGGAGTTTATAAAATCCTGAAAAATCATGCCGCTGCGCTCTGATTTTTCCTGGGTATAACAAAAATTAATTCAAGCGGGTATGAATTGCCCTAGTTGAAGCTTAGTAAACACTTCCGCAGTGCTCTTATTCATGTCTTC
>DATLBD010000046.1:0-9926 GCA_035527135.1 Methanothrix sp.
TTCGCTCCCCTGATTATGTAGAGAGTAGATAGTGTTGGCGATTTTAAGGGCTTTGGATAGAAAGGCGCGATCTCCTGCGCTTGCCTTCTGGGCTCCAAAGGGCGGATTCATGACCACTGTATCTATGCCCTTGAGAGCTAGTGAGCTTACATCAGTGCAAATGAAGTCCACATCTACGTTTAGCTTTTTTGCATTTCTCCTGGCTACTGCTAAGGCCTCGCCATCGATCTCCACTCCAATGGCCCTCGCCCCCAATAAGGCTGCGCCTATGGCCAGCATGCCCGTCCCGCAGCCCAGGTCACAGACGGTGCCCAGTTCTCCGCGCATTGCCGCCAGGAAAAGCATCTGGGCAGCGACGGGGGCGGGCGTAGCGTACTGCTCTCTTTGAAAAGAGGGCCGGCTAAAGCCCTCCAGCCGCTCCAGCATCATCTCAAGCTGCTTTCTCTTCATCCTTGCCAAGCAGACATGCTTTGCGGCCTATATGAAGTATAGTATTGCCTCAATTGCTAGGAGCATCACCAAGAGAGCCGTCAGAGCCTTGAGGAGGAATATGGCTTTCGGGTGGCTGAAGGGGCTTTCTTGAGCGTCTTTCTCAATTTCGGGATCTGGGGGCACTTCGCTGGATTCAGGGGCTGCATCCTCGACCCCGGCCTTTTGAAGCAGTCCTTCCAGATCCAGATCATTACCCTGATCGTCTCCCAGATCGCCGAGCACTTCTATCGGCTCTTCATTCCTCTCTTCGTTTCTCTCCTCCTTCGCTTCTGGAAATGCGTTTTCATGCGACTCTTGCCTCTTGTCCTCTTGTTTTGGAGGCATTTCCTTCTTTACATTGATTGGCTGCCTATTGGCTGGCAAGAATAGCTGGCCAGAACTCTTGCAGGCCACGTCGGCTTTGATTGGGACCAGCCATCCATCATCAGTATTTGTGGTCTCTGATACAAAGATCTCGGACGCTTCATGGCTGCCATCCGCCAAGATTCGGTCTCTTGCCCGGCCCCTCTCCTTTGATATCTCCAGGACCGGCAGGTCCGTTTTCGTTATGGGTTCGGGATTTGGCTCAGCCTGCAGATCATTTATCTTGATCAGAACAGAAGATTTTCCTTTTTCGGCCATGGGCAAGAGATTCAGAGACTCATCCCAGGTCAATATGTCATTGTTATCATCGATTTTAGATAGCGAATTGCATGCCAATGCCCTGGCAATGAGAAGCAGGGCCGCTCTCTGCTCTGCAAAGGCGATCTGATAGCCACTGCCTGTGGTGGTCGGATCCTCCTGGCATTGCCTGCTAACATTTTCTGCATATCCTTCCATGATTTCTGCCGCCTTGGCAATCATAATTTCGGCTCTCTTTCCCGCATCTTCTTCTGCCACGCCGAAATGCTTTTCAGTATGGCGCAAAGCCGCGGCTGCTGTCTGCAGCTTCTCGGTCGGATCTCTTCCCGATCTCTGCATCTCTATGCTGGCATTGATATTTTTCAGTGCCTGGCAAAAAAAGCCGTCCTCTTCCTCTGGTGCCCACCCTAGGCCACCTCCCATGAGATATTCCGAGGCATTGGTGAGGGCATGGGTCTGCTTCAAGGGCTCGTTTGCTAAAAGCCCGATGCTGCGGGCCTCCTTCATGCCGGCGATGATCCTTTGCAGGCTCAGGATCTCGACCTTTTTGCAATCTTTGGCGTTTGCTGCTGCATTATCCAGGGAGGCCTGGGCCTTTTCCGCCAGTACCAGCGCATCCTCGTCTGACACCTGCCCACATAGCCTGGCGAGATAGGACCGGCTCTTTGCTATTGCCGCTGCCACTTTGATCTCGGCCTGGCCGTTCACAGGGATGGATGCCAGCTCTTGATAACGATCTGCTGCCTGGGCGAATAGCCGGGAGGCCTCCAGCCTTTGCTGCTGACTGGATACTCGGCCCGGATGTCCTCTTTCTCCTGCCTTGCCGTCATTTTCGGCCTCTTCGCTGCTCTCCGCCTCTTGCAGGCAACTTTTTGCCAGGTAGCTGTAAGTCTTCGCCAGGCAATAGAGTGCATTCTGATAATTGGGCTTCATTTGGCGGGGAATGAGCAGAACGGCTCTCTCCAGGGGTTCGCGAGCAACAGTTGCCTGCCCCATCTGCAGGTAGATGCGTCCCAGGTTGGATAGAACGATTCCCTGGCTAGAGCTTTCGCCCCGTTCCTCGAATAAAGAGAGGCTGGAATTGAAGTAGCTGAGTGCTTTATCCCAGTCCTTTCTCTCGCCTGCAATCCTTCCCAAACGGTCCCGCACCCAGGCAGCGCTCCTTTTATCGCCCAGTCTCTGAAAGTCGGTCAGGCTTCTTTCTAAGTACCGAGCGGCAAGCTCCATTTCCCCCATATCAGCATAGATCCGACCTAAGCTTCCAGTCATCTGAGCGATACCGAGATCGTCGCCCCCCTCCTCAAAGGTCTTCAGGCTGCGGTAATAGTGCTCTATGGCTTTGTCCCAGTCCCCGCTGCGCCGGTAAGCAGAGCCTAGATTCCCCAATACATGGGCAAGGCCGATATGATCTCCCTCCCTGGCAAAGCAGTCGGCGGCCTTCTGGTAGTAGAAGGCGGCTTTCGCCAGATCTCCCAGGGAGGCGTTGGCTTGCCCTATATTATTTTGCAGCACCGGTCGCAAAACCGGATCGCGGCAGAGAGACAGGGCCCTGTTGTATGTATTTATGGTCAGACTGTGCAGGCCCGCCCTGCGGCAGATATCGCCCAACCGCTTGAGCTCATAAACATCCTGGAGCTTAAGAGAAAGTTCGCGGCAGACATCCTCGTTGATCCTACCCTTCCTAGAGCTTTCCAGCAATTGGCTTATTAGTTCAGGGCAACATCCTTTGATGGCCTTGTTATCGATTTTTTGTAGGCCATCACCACCCTTAGAAAAAGATGCATAAATTTCCTGGAGAACAACTAATTGATCCATAGATTATAAGATAACTTATATCTTTATATAGTTTTTGAATACATCTAATTCTGTTATTTCTATGTCAGTTTTGTGATTATCATCATGAAGAAGCCTTTTATATCTTGGTCGTAAGTGTTTTTGGGAGATTCCCGATGGAGTTTACTGCACAGGAAAAATATGAATTTAAGCGTCTTCTCGATGGCCTGAGGGAAAAGACTGGTCGGGGGACAGAGCTCATTTCCCTCTATATCCCCCCCGATAAGCAGATCTCTGATGTTACGAGCCAACTACGTGAAGAGTACGGACAGGCAGCCAACATAAAATCTCGTGTCACCAGACTTTCCGTGCAGGGTTCCCTTGAGTCAGCCATGTCCCGGCTCAAGCTCATCCCCAAACCTCCTGCCAACGGCGTAGTCATATTCATCGGTAGCGTGGATGTAGGAGCCAATAAAACCGAGATGTTTAGCGTAGCTCTAGAACCGCCCGACCCCCTCATCACTTATAGATACCATTGCGATTCGTCATTTCTACTAGGCCCGCTGGAGGAGATGCTGGCTGATAAGAAGACCTTCGGGCTTATCGTATTGGACCGGCGCGAGGCTGCCATCGGCATGCTGAAGGGCAAATACATAGAACCCTTTAAACATCTCACTTCTACCGTGCCCGGCAAGCAGAGAAAAGGCGGCCAGTCCAGCCACAGGTTCCAGCAGCTGCGTCTTATCGCCATCCACGATTTCTACCAGAGGGTAGGGGAATCGGCCAATGACGCATTCCTCCCCATAGACCCCAAGGATCTGCAGGGTATTTTGGTAGGCGGGCCCTCACCCACCAAGGAGGAGTTTGCGGATGGGGGCTTCTTGCATCACGAGTTGCAGCGGAAGGTACTGGGCACAATAGACGTCTCTTACACAGACGAATCGGGGCTTTACGAGCTGGTGGATGCGGCTCAGGACCAGCTCTCGGATTTGGAGGTGACGAAGGACAAACTGCTCATGCGCCGCTTCATGAAGGAGCTGGTATCCGACAAAGGTCTGGCGGCTTACGGCGATAAGGAGGTTCGCCATAACCTGATGCTTGGAGCGGTGGAGGTGCTTCTTCTCTCCGAGGATCTGAGAAAGACGCGAGCTAAGATTGAATGCAGCAACAGAAGCTGCGACTTTTCCGAGAGCCAGACCCGTACCAGCGCCTCAGAGGCACTTGGCAACTGTATGAAGTGCGGAAGTACACTTGCCATTGTTGAAGAAGAGGACATCGTCTCCGAGCTATCCAAGCTGGCAGATCAGAGCGGAGCGGAGGTCAAGATCATCTCCACGGAGTTTGAGGAAGGCGCGCAGCTTTACAAGGCCTTCGGCGGGATTGCTGCTATCCTTAGATACAAGACCAGCCATATCTAGGGGCGATGAGAACGATCGAGGTTACTATTTGCTCATCGGTTCGGCCCACAGAGCGCGTGGAGAAGGTAGTATCTGCTATTGAGAATATCTTTCCCGGCCTGATCATGGACATTCGCGCCGACAAGATTGAGGCCTACAATGGCCCGGATAGCCTGAAGACGTTGCATGGGCTTTTAAGAAAGCTGCAGATTTTGGACACGGCTCGGTCCGTAATGCTGCGAGGACTGGTGGGCAATACCACCCAGTTCCAGCTTAACAAGCAAGCCGCTTTGATGGGATTTGTGAGCTTTCCTCCCGAAGAAGAGCCCTTGGGCTCGCTGCATGTGCAGATCACGGGAGGCGAGCGCGTTATCAATTGGCTGGCGCCCGAGACCGAAAACGGCGTGCCGATCCGAGAGATCGATATAAGTGAGCTAGAAGAGGATGAGCTGGGCGAGGATAAGCTGGGGGGAGCGGATGTTTAGCTTCTCCTCCAGCAAGCTGGTGGACAGGCCCTTTGACTGGGCCTATCAACTGAAAGATCTGGGCTACAGCGGCTGGGAGATCGTAAACGAGGGGAAGCAGAAACTGACGCGAGAGAACCTGGCCGAGGCAAAACAGATCGTCGAGACTACCGACCTCGTTATTACCATTCATCTGCCTTACTCCGACCTGAATTTGGCCTCCGTCAACCAGCCCATCTGGGAGGAAACGGTTCGGCAGATGAAAAGCTGCCTGGACCTTGCCAGCGACTTTGCCCGCCTGGCCGTGCTTCATCCGGGCCACTTCTCGCCACTTGGAATGCATATGCCCGATGCCGCCTGGTCGCAGAGCATCCTGGGCATTCAGCAGATCTGCGATCATGCTGCACAGCTGGATATGAGAATTGCCGTGGAGAACATGGTCAACATGCCTGCCATTTTAGGCCGCCGGCCGGAGGAAGTTTTGGGAATAATTGAGACAGTGGACCGGGAGAATGTGGGCTTTGTTTTTGATGTGGGCCATGCCAACACCAATGGAAATGTGGAAAGCTTCCTGCCGTTTAAGGACAAGATCATTCACGCTCATGTGCATGACAATCACGGAGAGAGAGACGAGCACCTGCCGGTGGGAAATGGCACAGTCCCCTGGAAAAAGGTTGCAGCAGCCTTTAAGGATTACCGTGGCCGCATAGTCACAGAGTCCCGCTCTTTAGAGGAGGGGCAAAGGTCCGTGAATCGCCTGAAGACGATGATGAACATGCAGTGAGGGCCTGCACTGGGCCCAAGCCCTCGGCCCCGGGCCCCGGGTTCAAGCCCCAGGCTGACAACAATACTTCCAATACCACCAATACCGCTAATAACAATACCACTACTATCACTATTACAATGTCGATCTTCGAGAACCTGTCAGAAAGCATGATGGCCGGCTTTGACCGCAAAGACCGTGCTCGCGAGGAGGCTTTCCGTCTCTCCCGCGAGGTTATTCGCCTCTGCTCTTCCTCCATCCGGTCCGTGCACAGAAATGACCTGGCCTCAGCGGAGAGGCACATGGAAGAGGCGGCCCTTGGCCTGGAGAGGATTCAGGAAGTTTTGAAGGATCACCAGGATGTGCGCTATGCCGGATTTGTGGATGGAGCTGAGCAGGAGTATGCAGAAGCGCGAAATGTCTATTCCATCACTACCCGGCATGAGATCTTGACTGCCGAAGAGGTGGGGGTAGAGCCGGTTAACTATCTGGGGGGCCTGGGAGACGTTACCGGCGAGCTGCGCCGTCATATTCTGGACCTCATTCGTGCCGGGCGAGCGGCTGAGGGCGAGTATTTCCTGGGAGTCATCGAGGAGATCCACTACCTGCTCATGCTCTTTGACTATCCGGATGCCATCACCCGCGGCCTGCGGCGAAAGAGCGATCTTGCCAGGAGCATGCTGGAGAGGACGCGCGGAGACCTGACCAATGCTCTGGAGCTGGCCAAGATGCAGGAGTCGCTCGGACATTTCCGTGAGCCGTCCAAAAAATAGATTAGCAATCTCAATATTAAATGCAGAAATCTGCAAATACTTTAGAACTGTTAAATTCCTGGAGCTATAAAGCATGAAGTTTGATCCCAGCCTGATTAAAGAGGCTGCCAAAGAGGATTTCGACAAGGCCTGGCAGCAGGGAAGAGAGTATCTCGGCAAGCCTTCCCTAAATGAGAGATATCCCAGAAATAGCTATTCTTTCGGGACAGTGCACCCCATATTCGATACCATTCAGAAGCTTCGAGAGGCCTACATCCGCCTGGGCTTCTCCGAGGCTATGAACCCGGTGATGGTCGAGGCATCCGACGTTTACCGCCAGTTCGGCTCAGAAGCACTGGCCGTGCTGGATCGCTGCTTTTACCTGGCGGGGCTCCCAAGGCCGGACATCGGCATGCCTGATGAGAGGATCTCTCAGGTAAATGCTCTTTTAGGCCGGGAGCTTTCCGTAGAAGAGGTGGAGGCCTTCCGCCAGATTCTGCACGGCTACAAGAAGGGCAAGGTGGAAGGAGACGATCTGGTGCAAGAGATCTCCAAGGCCCTGGACGCTCACGATGCCCTCATCTCCACCGTCCTGGAGAAGGTATTTCCTGAGTTTCGGGAGCTGAAGGCCGAGGCCACCACTCGCACCTTGAGAAGCCACATGACCTCAGGCTGGTTTTTGTCGCTGTCCGATCTTCATTTCCGAAGCAAGCTGCCTCTCAAGCTCTTTTCTGTGGACCGCTGCTTTAGGCGAGAGCAGGCGGAGGATGCAGCGCGGCTGATGAGCTACTACTCGGCGAGCTGCGTCATCATGAACGAAGACGTGAGCGTAGAGGATGGAAAAGCCGTTGCGGACGGCCTTCTCAGCCAGTTTGGCTTCGAGAAGTTTCAGTTCCGGCCGGACGACAAAAGGAGCAAGTATTACACTCCCGGAACGCAGATCGAGGTCTATGCCTATCATCCCGGCCTGGTCGGTTCCGCAACCAAATACAAGAGCGGCTGGGTGGAGGTTGCTACCTTCGGCATCTACTCGCCCACGGCCCTCTCCCAGTATGACATTCCCTATCCGGTCATGAACCTGGGCCTGGGTGTGGAGAGGATCGCCATGATACTTTATGGCTCTCAGGATGTGCGAGCCCTCTCTTATCCTCAGTTCCAGACCAACTGGGAGCTTTCCGCTCGCGATATGGCGCAGATGGTCTCGGTCGAGAAGCTTCCTGCCACATCGGACGGCCAGGCCATAGCCGAGGCCGTAGTTGCCACTTGCATCGAACACGGGGAAACGGCTTCACCCTGCGAGTTTACAGCCTGGGAGGGTGAGCTCTTCGGACGAAAGATCAAAGTTTCCGTGGTTGAGCCGGAGGAGAACACCAAGCTCTGCGGCCCGGCTGCTCAAAACGAGATCGTGGTGCACAAGCAGAACATCATGGGCATCCCCCACACCTCTCGCTGGGAAGAGGCCTTCGCCGAGGGCGTGACCACGGGCATCAGGTATATCGATGCCTTTGCCGCGCTGGCAGCCTTCGAGATCGAGGCGGCCACCATGGCCGGCAAGGAATCTGAAACGCGGGCCAGAATTGTAAGAAGCCCGGGAGACATCAACATCAAGATCCATCCTGCCCTGGAGAGGTACATCACCAGTTACAAGCACAAGATGGACATGCGAGGGCCGGTGTTCACCACGGTGAAAAGCGAGATCCTGGGTTGAGGATGCAATGAAAGATGTTTCTGCCAATGCGGACGCCAAAAAAGCAGCAGGCGAGGCGGCTGCAAAGCTGGTGAAGAGCGGCATGGTGGTGGGCCTGGGCACGGGCTCCACGGTGGCCTGGACCATCAAGCGACTGGGCGAGAGAGTCAAAGAGGAGGGGCTGGAAATCCTGGGGGTTCCCACATCCTTTCAGGCCGAGAATCTGGCCATCGCCTCAGGGATAAAGCTCACCACGCTCAATTCGCACCCTGTCCTGGATCTGGCCATCGACGGAGCTGATCAGGTGGACACCAACCTATTTGTCATCAAGGGTGGGGGAGCGGCGCACACGCGGGAGAAGGTGGTCGCTTGCTCTGCACGGCGGTTCGTGATTGTGGCGGATGAGAGCAAGTACGTCGAAAAGCTCACCTGGCCGGTGCCGGTGGAGATCTTGCCCTTTGCTTTCAGTCTGGTGGAGCAGCGGCTAAAGGAACTGGGCGGAAAGCCGGTGCTGCGTCTCGGCAAGATGAAGGACGGTCCGGTGATCACGGACAACGGCAACTTCGTGATGGATGTGGACTTCGGTGTGATCGAAGATCCAGCGGCTCTGGCGGCAAAAATCAGCCCCATTCCGGGAGTAGTGGAGCACGGGATATTTGACAACCTGGACGAGCTGTATCTGGCCAAGGCGGACGGGGTGGAGATAATTAAAAGAATGGCGTGAAGGACAATTTCTATCCTTCAGAGAGGTGTAGCCTCGGCAAGCACTCGGTCTCGGATATGCCAGTGCAGGGCTCTTTCGCTAACCACATCCACCTTTCGCTGCAGGAGGTCTTCGAGGTCCTGCATAAGAGCTACATGATCCAACAAGCTCGCCCCTGGCTCCATCTCGACGAGGATGTCCAGGTCGCTTTCGGGCCCGGCCTCTCCTCTGGCTACGGAACCGAAGACCCGAAGGTTATTGGCACCGTGCCTGGCAGCAATGGCCAGGATCTCCTGGCGCTTGGCTTTCAGCAATTCCTCAATTTTCGTGGGCATATCTGTCGAAACTCTGAAGGGTAATAAAACGCGCTAAAATTTAAACATATTCATCTATTTGACAACGAAGGCAGGGAAGCGGCGCGCGAGAGAGGTAGTCATCAGTTCAGCGCGACGGTTCGTAATTGTAGCTGATTAGGGCAAGTAAAAGAGGATTATTTAAGAATAAATAACCATCATGCGGCAGCACAAAATATCGAATGGTCCAAGAATAAAAAAAAGCAGAACGAAAGGGGCAGCCTGCGCCCGCTGCCTGCCTACACATCATTCTCTCTGCTGCAAAAGCCCTTTCTGCAGGCCGATCTCCATCCAGGCCCAGGCCCAGATCACAGCCTCAAAAGCCCTGATGAGGTCGCCCTTTTCCAGAAAATACTGGCAGTCGCGAATGTAGGCGGAGACGTTCTCCAGAAACTCTCCTTCCCCAGATACTTTCTCATAGAGGTCCTGCGCCTTCTTTTGCCATTTCACGGTCTCGGCACGAAGATCTTCTTCGAGTTTTCCATCAGCGCATCTCCTGGCGCTGCAGATCGAAGAGGGCTTTTGCGCTTCTTCTCTATTCCTTCCCGGGCACCCTTTTTCCCTATTCATTTCCCAGCCCTTCTGCATCCTGGCTCTATTTTAGCGGCATTCTTTCCCTGTGCTTTTCCGGGATCATGCCAAATCTCAATTACTTGCTTGCTTTAAGCGACAGTGTTATGGTTATTCTAGCTGTTTTCAGATTCAGTGACTTTGGTCACCCGGCTCTCACCGACCTCGACATCGACCATAGTCTTGACCTGGTGGCCTTCCGCCCTTAGCCGCTCCACGCCGTCGCCCCGCCGCACAACTATCACCACATCCTTGACAATGGCACCGGCTACCTTCAGGGACTGCAAAGTGGCAAGAAGCGTTCCACCCGTGCTGATAACATCGTCTACCACAATGACGCGATCGCCCTTA
>DATLBD010000047.1:0-9785 GCA_035527135.1 Methanothrix sp.
AACCATGGCTCAACCCCAGAACAAGTGGCAACCTACGGGGCGGAGCCATACGTCGTGGCAGCAGATGTCTATGCTTTGGCTCCGCATGTAGGGCGCGGCGGATGGACCTGGTACACCGGAGCGTCGGGCTGGATGTACCGTCTCATATTGGAATCGTTGCTGGGACTGACGCTAGAAGTGGATAGGCTGCAATTTCGGCCTTGTATTCTCGCGGATTGGAAATCGTTTCTGGTGCATTACCGTTACCGTGAGACATTCTACCACATCACGGTTACGCGGAAGGCAGGAGCGCTGGGTGTGACGGTGGACGGGATTTTGCAGAGCGATGGAACGATACACCTGATTGATGATCGGAACGAGCATTTAGTGGAGGTAAGGATAGGCTGAGCAGCGGAAGGGTGATCTGTCCATTAGTCCGCTAAGCTGGTCTCCCGCGCGCGGATCGCTCCGACTTAATTGCCTCTCTCCTTATAGCAGGCGTTCTTGACAGCAGCAAATTGACGACTGAGATGATATGGCTTGTCCATGAGCGTGAGTTACTTAGATCGGGGCTGCAGACTGTGTTATAGTGAGAGCATAAAAAGGGAAAAATATCTCCGATATTAACAGAGAATGAACAGTTGAAACGACGCAGTTTTAAGCCAAAGATCTGCCCTCATGACTTGCTCGTGAAGTGGCGAATGGTGTATGATGATAGAGGTCGAATTGAACCCACGCCCCGGAAGAAATATGCGAAGATGAGGAATATCTATCAGGCTCTCGGTACTGTCTCCTGTAATTGAGTATTTGAAAAGAAGCCGGAAAGTGATGGAAAATGCAGAATAATGCAGTGGATGAGGCTGAAATCGCTTCCATGAAGAAAGATATCGACGATGCCTTGGGAGCTGACTATCACGACCAAATGCAAGCACTAGATAACCGGTTCATTGAGCTAAGGTTAGACACTCCTGGACATGAAGACTACGCGCTCATGATGGATGCTATAAACATGCTGCAAGAGGAGATACGGGATAGTAATGACTTGGAGTACACGAACGATGACTACGAAGAAGTGACCACGGAGTTCTATGAAGATCTTCTCGATGAGGAGGATGGCATAGACTTGCGTGGCCGTGCGGTCATTGACTTCGTGATCAATAGGCTGAAAAGCATCCTTCAAGGCTTTGAGGTGGGGGATGAGTGGCCGGGCAGGGAGGTAATGTAAAGGTAGACACGCCAGACCGACACAATGAACCACGTTAAGCATCTTCGCCTCCCTTTGCGCGGCCTGCTCGCTGTAGATGCAGAACATCCAGGTTAGCCAGCTCGGCAATCTTCTGCAGGTGCGGGTCCAGCGTCGGTGAGTAGAGCAAGATAGTCGCCTCCTCGGTCTTCTTCAGTGCCTGGGCCACTTGCTCCATCATTTTATCGGCATCCTCCGAAGAGCTGTGGCTCGTGCTCTGCGATCAGGAAGCTGTGGTGGTTGTCCTCCTGAATAGTCATGAGCTGGAAGAATAGGTGTTGGCCCTGCGCACTTCCTGGGCGGCGAAGTTGTGGCGTTGAATTCACAGAAATTTCGGCACACTACTGAATGGGGTACTGCGGCTCGTTGGCGGGAAGTCGTTGCAGGTGGTCCCGGAGATCGCTTTCGAGATCGGCATGCAGGGGCAGCACGGGCTGGATATCAACGATCCCCAGGAGACGCACGTCCTGCGGGCGCTGACGGGGAGGGGCCTTCTCGGCGCTGGAGCTGGTGTGCATCATGTACCGGCTTCAAGAGGATCGAGCCGGGGATTGATATCGGTGTGGATCTGGGCGAGGAGTGTAGGATGGCGGAGAGGCAGGGGGGAAATAGATGCTGATTTATGACTATAGAATGTCCATAGGCGGATGAGACCTATGTGGGAACATCTAAGTCTCAAATATTTGCTTAGGCCGATCAATTCTTGTGCTAGGACGTAATACTCCTCATAGTCGTTAAAATGAGAGAAATAAATATAAGTAAAATATCACGTTTCGGGTTTAGACTCGAAAAAGTCGGAGTACATACATCCCGCACCATTATGCTAGAGGATCTTCAACTTCTGCTATCTTATATCAGTAGTCCAGACGCTACAAAAAGTGATTATCTCAAGGCGATCAAAGAAGATAATTGCCTGGGAAAACGTTCTGGAAAATCCAGAAAACTTGCCGCTAGCCATCTGGTTTATCTTTACTCTCTCGATTCATCTCTTGCTGTTTTTCGTTCACTTCATTACTTTTGGAATAGAGATTTTGAGGGGCAACCGATTATGGCTTTGCTGTGTGCATATGGAAGAGACGCCCTTCTCCGAATGAGTGCTCCTTTCATTCTGGAATTCGCAAATGGAATGATAGTCAGTCGCGCATATCTCGAAAAATATATAGACATAAAATGCCCAGGTCGCTTTAGCAAAGCAACTCTAAAATCAACCGCACAAAACCTGAACAGCACATGGACCAAATCCGGTCATCTTACAGGAAAGGCGAAAAAGATGCGATCAAAAGCTAAAGCAACACCAGGATCTGTAGCTTATGCGCTTTTTCTCGGGCATCTGACCGGAATTCGTGGGGAGTCTTTGTTCACGAGCGAGTACGCTGCACTCCTCGATTGTACCGCGGATCAAGCTATGGAGTTGGCAGAAGATGCATCACGACGTGGATGGATCATTTTCAAACGAGTAGGAAATGTGGTAGAGGTCCAGTTTCCCAAGATTCTAACTGCACAGGAAAGGGAGTGGATAAGTGACCAAGATTAAACAGCTGATAAATTTCTACAGCAAGTTCATCGCCATTCCCTGGCGTAGCGATGCTGCGGCGGCTCAACGTGTTATTTTCTGCATCTACAGCGAAAAAGACGAACTCCGTCTGAGATCAAAAATCGATGAATTCGAGATCGCCACCCGGCAATCTGGTCATGGCTGGTTAGTTTTTGATCTTACGGATACTTTTCCCGAATGGCTCGCCAACCAGAAATATGCCAAAAGCTACTTCAAGAAACCTGAGCATCTCTACACCCTGCTTCCTAAGTATCTTGCCTTCGTCACGAATGATTTCGAGGAATTCATCCAGGCCAATTCAGCTACGGAAAACTCAGTAGTTGCCTTAAAAGGAGTGGGCTCGCTTTTTGGTCTTCTGAAGGTCAAAGAAGTTGTAGATAAATTTGCGCCCCTCGTAAGGGGAAGACTCCTGGTTTTCTTTCCTGGAAGCTACGAAAATAACAATTACCGCTTGCTGGATGGATATGATGGATGGAACTATCTTGCAGTGCCGATAACAGCTGATAAGATGTTTTAATTGAGGGGACGATGATCAATCGAGAAATTTACCAAAAAGATCCTGCTACCCAAAAGCTTGTTAATGAGGGTGTGGCGAGCGTAAATGACGAAAAGACCAAGCAGGCAATGGCCGTCCTCCGTTATGAGCTGGAAACCTTCGTCTGCAACGGACAATACAAGAAAGGCATAGAGGACATCCTGGAAACATATTTGAAGAATATCGGCCAAGCGCAACAGCCAGCTGCCTGGGTCAGCGGCTTTTATGGATCTGGAAAATCCCATTTGGTGAAAATGCTTCGTGCGCTTTGGATGGATACCACCTTTGATGATGGAGCCACCGCCCGGGGCATTGCTGATCTCCCCCTGCCTATTCCAGACCTGCTCAAAGAGCTGAGCATACAATCAAAACGGCACGGAGGCCTTCATGCGGCTTCCGGAACTTTAGGCGCGAGCGCCAGTGGAAGCGTTCGACTGGCACTTCTTCGCATCATATTCAAATCTGCAGATCTTCCCGAGCTTTATCCAGTTGCCCGTTTTGTCATGTGGCTGAAGAGTGAGGGCATCTATGAAAATGTGAGGGGATATTTAGAGCGTAATGGGCATACTTGGCAGGAAGAATTAGACAACTTCTATGTTGCAGAAGCCTTACAGGAAGCGCTGGTAAATGTCAAGCCCAAGCTATTTTCATCGCCACTGGCCTGTGCAGAGATCCTCAACAATCAGTATCCTCTCGTCCAGGACATCTCAAGTGACGAGATGATCAGAGCAATTCGCCAGGCTCTGTCCAAGGATGGCGTATTTCCTCTGACTCTTATCGTCCTTGACGAGATCCAACAGTACATCGGCGAGGATAGCCAGAAGTCGAAAGACGTGCAGGAGGTTGTTGAAGCCTGCTCTAAGAACATCGGCGGAAAGCTTTTCTTCCTGGGCACCGGG
Source organism: Methanothrix sp. (assembly GCA_035527135.1). Classification (GTDB taxonomy): domain Archaea; phylum Halobacteriota; class Methanosarcinia; order Methanotrichales; family Methanotrichaceae; genus Methanothrix. Next base: position 4,212 of record DATLBD010000047.1, read on the forward strand.
CAGACGGCCATAACTGGTACATCAAACCTCAAGAAGCTTGAAGGCAGGTTCAGGATACGTGTCGAGCTCTCAGATGCCGATGTTGACGAAGTGATTCGCAAAGTGATATTGGCAAAAAATGCGGATTCATTTCTCCCGATCAAGCAAGTAATGCAGACCAACCTGGGTGAGATCTCCCGGCATCTGTCAAATACCACCATCGGCCATCGACAGGATGACATTAATTTCTTCGTCCAGGACTATCCCCTTTTGCCTGTTCGACGCCGCTTCTGGGAAAATACTCTGCGTGTACTCGATCAGACAGGCACCGATAGCCAGCTTCGTAACCAGCTAAGCATGGTGCATAAGGTTATCCAGACAAATCTGGATGAAACTCTCGGGCATGTGGTCCCTGCAGATTACCTCTATTTCGATTCCGCTGAGAAATTGCTCCAATCACGCATCCTGCCCCGCAATGTTCACGAGAAGACCATGAGCTGGTATAAGGGCTCCGCGGATGAGCGTCTCGTGGCAAGAGCTTGTGGCCTGGTGTTTCTCATCAATAAGCTGGCAGGAAGCAACGATGAGATTGGAATTAAAGCCACGGTTGATATCCTGGCAGATTTAATGGTGGAAGATCTCTCGTTGGGGAGCAGCGCGCTTCGCAGCAAGCTTCCCAGTCTCCTTGATAAATGCGAGCTCCTCATGAGAGTAGGCGAGGAATACCGCATCCAAACAGAAGAGAGTGCCGCATGGACGGACGAGTTTCTCAGCCAGGGCAGTCAACTGGCCAACCTGGCACATCGCATCGAGGCGGAGCGCAATGACCGTATCCGCGGCAAATTCAGGGAAACGGTAAATAAGCTCTCGTTGACTCAGGGTAGATCAAAAGTTATCCGGGATATATCTCTGGTATTTGATTCACAGCTTCCCGCAGATCATGATAAAAAAATCTGCGTCTGGGTTCGGGATGGCTGGGGCGTCGATGAGAACTCCGTTCGGGCGGAGGCTTTGCAGGCTGGAAATCAGTCTCCAACGATCTTTGTTTTTATCCCCAAGCGCTCAGCTGATGACTTGCGCCATCAATTGATCGATTATAAAGCAGCCAGCGCCACTCTGGACATTAGGGGGGTGCCTAATACGCCAGAGGGCATGGAAGCGCGCGATGCCATGGTGACGATTCAACAGAGAGCTGAAGGCAAGATCAGGGATCTGATGGATGATGTCTTCTCAGGTTCTCGCGTCTTTCAGAGCGGGGGCAATGAGATTGTTGGAAACGATCTGCGGAGCATGGCGCTTGAGGCCGCCGAGAATTCTTTGAAGCGACTATACCCGCAGTTCGAGGTCGCAGATCATGCCGGGTGGGATAAGGTATATTCCAGGGCCAAGCTGGGATCGCCCGATGCCCTCAAAGCAGTAGGCTACGAAGGCAAGCCAGAGAACAACCCTGTATGCAAAGCTATCCGGAGTTTCATAGCGGGCGGAAAAAAGGGCTTGGAGATTCGAGATCATTTTGAGAATGCCCCATTTGGATGGTCAAGGGATGCAATCGATGGCGGCTTGCAGGTGCTGCTGGTAGACGGAATCCTCCGGGCGCATGATGAAAGAGGCAAGCAAATTGATTCCAAGGAACTGGAAAGGAAAGCTGTTGGCAAAGCGACCTTCAAGGTTGAATCAGATACAGTGACGACTGATCAGCGCATTCAGATCCGAAAGCTCTTGCAGAAGGTCGGCATTCCGACAAAGCATGGGGAAGAGCTGTCTGCAGCGTCCCAATTTCTTCAAAGGATGCAGGAATTAGCGAACCGTGCTGGAGGCGAAGCACCAAAACCCCTCCCACCGGATACTTCTTCCTTGGGTGAAATTCGACTGACTGCTGGAAACAGTCAACTTCTTGCTCTTTACGATCGCCGGGAAATGCTGGGTCAGGCATTCGAGGACTGGAATAAGCAAGCCAGCCAGATCGAGAGACGCTGGCCTTCCTGGATGGTCCTTCGGGAATTGCTCAAGCTCACTGGTGAGATCAAAGCTGCCCAGGAAGTCCACAGCCAGGCCCAGGCAATTGAGGATCAGCGTTTGCTGCTGGCTGATCCCGATCCGGTTTTGCCTCTGGTAAAGTTGCTGGAAGACGCACTGCGCCGAGAGCTTGCTTTATACAATCAGAGATATGGAAGGGAGCTGGAGAGCCAGACTGCACAATTGGAGGCTGATTCTTCCTGGCAGAGGCTTTCTCTTGGCAAACGATCGGTGATTGAGCAGAGCTGCGGAATCAGCCCTGCCGCATCTCTTACTGTGGGGACACGAGCGGATTTGATCAAAGCTCTGGAGAAGCATCCTCTAAAGGTTTGGAAGGATCGGATCGATGCGCTGCCGGAGCGTTTTGCCACTGCCCGTGAAATAGCTGCCAGAGAGCTGGAGCCAAAGGCTCAGACCGTGAATATTCCACGTAGGACACTCAAAAATAATGAGGAGATCGAGGCCTGGGTTAAAGAAGTGACTGATCAGCTAAAGACGGCTCTTAGCAAAGGGCCGGTTGTGATTCGATAAGTAAGAGGATGATTGCAATGATCCGAAAATTCTCCATCAAGAATTTTAAGAGCTACAAGACAGCAGAGATGTCGCTCTCCACGCTCACCTTTTTTATCGGCGCCAATGCATCCGGCAAAAGCAATGCTTTGGAGGCTATCAGGTTCTTATCATGGTTGGCAAGGGGGAGTCGCCTTGATGAGTTTGGGCAGGGGCTGAAGGAAGCAGGCTTCTGGATTCGCGGTCAGCCTGCGAATCTATTCCGGGAGAAGGATTTGGGGTTTGCGATCGGCTGCCAGGTGGATGGCATAAAGGACGACTGGAACCGACTCTACCTGGAAATAGGCCTGGCTGCGGATCATCTGATCATCGCCGATGAATACATCTCAAAGGTCTCAGATCCTGAATCGCTTCCTCTTTATCGTGTGGACAGCAAACCAAAAGGCACCACCGATGAGATCAGCGTGCTGTACAACAACTTCAAGAAAGGAGGAAATAAGCCTCATATCCCATGCTCGAATCGACAGGCGGTTTTCTATCAGCTTGAAACCCCCGCACGCTTTGATAAAGCGCATGAGAAGTCCCAGAAGATCATCCCTATTGTTGTCAAGCAGTTCAGAGAGGCCCTCAGAAACGTAGTATTTCTTGATCCTCGGCCAGAGGTGATGAGAGGATATTCCTGGGCCAAAGATGATAAGATGAGTGAAGATGGAAAGAACCTATCCAGCGTTCTTTATAAAATCTGGAATTCCAATACCTCAGACAAAAATCATTTGCTGGAGTTCGTTCGCTCCCTCCCGGAGCAGGACATCATTGATATTCGCTTTATAAAGACGGATCGAGAAGACGTCATGGTCCGGCTGGTGGAGTCCTTCGGTGGAATAGAGAGCACAATCGATGCACCCGTTCTATCTGATGGCACGCTGCGAGTCCTAGCGGTAGGCGCAACGCTGCTAAGTGCTCCGAAAGGATCACTGGTCATCATAGAGGAGATAGACAACGGGGTTCATCCCAGTCGAGCCGAGAGCCTTGTCTTGCAGATCCGAAAGATCTCTGAAGATCGCAAACTAAGGGTTCTTCTCACTACACACAATCCGGCATTGATCGATGGGCTGCCTGAAGATCTCCTGGGGGATGTCCTCTGCTGCTACCGGGACCCTGAAGAGGGTGACAGCCGCATTGTCCGTCTGGGAGATCTGGATCGCTATCCTGAGCTTGTGGCCCAGGGGCCGCTAGGGCAGTTGATGACGAAGCGGGTGCTGGATAGATTTCTGAAAGACAAGACCACTTCAGAGGAGCGCAAGACGGCGGCATTGTCTTGGCTGAAAGAGCTTGAAAAAGGGGTATCGGAATGAGCGCCATATGTCTGATCGATACTTCCATTTTTGTCGAGATCCTTGACGTGCCAATGAAGGCCACGCAGCATAAACAGGTATTATCTGAGCTTGAAGCCAAGATTCAAAATGGCGAGACGCTGTTCCTGCCCATGGCCGCAATCCTGGAGACAGGCAACCACGTCGCACAAAATGGAGACGGCGGTCAGCGCAGGAAGTGTGCCGATAATTTCGTGCTTCAAGTGCAGCAAGCTCTCAATGGACAATCGCCATTCAAATCGATCAGCTTCCTCAACCGGGAGAATCTACAGCAATGGCTATCCGAATTTCCAGATTCTGCAATGCGAGGACATGGTTTGGGAGACCTATCCATCCTCCACGACTTCAATAAGCTGTGCAATCAGAATCCGCGGCAGAGAGTTTATATTTGGTCGCTTGATGGACATTTGTCATCTTGCAGACAGGAAGCAAGGAAATGAGTGGAATGCAGCCGCTGGAAAAGACACTTCGAAGCAAGCTGGAACGCACAGTTCGAGAGGCCAGGGACATTGCCGAGGCCGCAGCCAGAGCCTCGCTGGAGCAGCTTGGCGTTGGCGAGACCAATCCTCGTTCGTATCTCAATGAAGATGAGCGCAGGCTGGGTGCAAAGCTGCGGGCCCATGGCCGCCAGCTTGGCGATGTCCGTGATCCCGACAAGCGGCAAGAGACCTCTCGCCTGGTGGAAGAGGTAGCCTACCAGCACTGGCACCGCATGCTCTTCGCTCGCTTCCTGGCGGAGAACAATCTGCTCATGTATCCTGATCCCGTCGAGCCTATTCCCATCACCCTGGAGGAGTGCCAGGATCTGGCTGCGGATGAAGACGCAAAGAACGGCTGGGAGCTGGCGGCCCGCTTTGCGGCGAAGATGCTGCCCCAGATCTTCCGGCCCGACTCACCAGTCTTTTTGCTCACTCTGCCCCCGGAGCATGAGCAGAAGCTGGAGCGGCTGCTGGCCGAGCTGCCCTCGGAGGTCTTTTCCGCCTCCGACTCTCTGGGCTGGGTTTACCAGTTCTGGCAGGCTAAAAAGAAGGAAGATATCAACAGGTCTGAGGTTAAGATCGGGGCGCGGGAGCTGCCCGTGGTCACCCAGCTCTTCACCGAGCCCTACATGGTTTCTTTCCTTTTGGACAACTCCCTGGGGGCCTGGTGGGCGGCACGCCAGCTCTCTGAAGACGACTTCAGGAACGCCGAGAGCGAGGAGGAGCTGCGCCGGAAGGCATCGCTTCCGGGCGTGCCGCTCGACTATCTGCGCTTCGTGCGAAGCGAGGAAGGCAGGTGGGCCCCGGCTGCTGGGACTTTCGATGGCTGGCCGGAGCATTTGAGCGAGCTGAAAGTCCTCGATCCCTGCTGTGGATCGGGCCATTTCCTGGTGGCTGCCCTGCCCATGCTTGCGTCCATGCTTGTGGAGCTGGAGAAACTCTCCGCTCGGGAGGCAGTGGACTATGTTCTGCGGGAAAATTTGCACGGCCTGGAGATCGACCAGCGTTGCGTGGAGCTGGCTGCTTTTGCCCTGGCTTTTGCAGCCTGGCGCTATCCTGGGGCCGGAGGATACCGGAAGCTTCCGGAGCTGGCCCTGGCCTGCACAGGCCTCTCCATCAGCGCCAAGAAAGAGGACTGGCTAGCGCTCGCAGGAGAAGACGAAAACCTGCAGTACGTCCTGGATGAATTTTACAGGCAGTTTAGCAATGCACCACTT
>DATLBD010000048.1:0-2893 GCA_035527135.1 Methanothrix sp.
AGAGTTGTGTTCTTGAGTGTCATCTCCAAGATAGGCTCCACATAGGTCGGATCCAGCTCGGCCAGCAGCTTTCTTATCTCCTCGGCTAGTAGTGCTTTGGGCAGCGTCAGCTCAATTCGGTAGGGATCGATTTGTAGGGCCACGTTGCTGCCAAATCTTGCCGAGAGAATGGAGGTGATGACCCGGCCCAATGTATCGTTGGTCTTGTGGCCGAAGCAGGCATTGATGATGGCCCCCTCTCCACCGCTCTCCACCACTATGTGAGCTTCATCGGGAATGGGCAGGTTCTTTTCCATCTGCTTAGCAATGAGATCGACCAGCTCCTTTGCCGCCTCTTCGTCTACCGGGTACTTTCCCTGCAGCGTGGCCACGGCCAGGTCTCTTCTGTTGCTGGCGTTGCTTTTGCCCTCGCACTCGCCCTCGCCCCCGCTTCCTTTGCTTTCTCTTCCTCCGTCGCCTTCGCTTTCCAGCACCTGCCGGATCTCCCGTCTGATGCTTCCTACCTCCTGGGCCACAGCAAAGGGAACTGGAATTTCCTCTCCCGTCCAGCTGGGAATCTCCCCGCTTCGGTGAATGGGCACCACCTTGATCTCATCATCTCCAATCTCGGTGATCTCCCAGATCTCTCCCTTGGTAACGAACGTGGCCCCCGGCTGGGCAAAGCTGATGACAAAGGCCTCATCCAATGTTCCCACGGATCTGCGGCCCACGATGTCGTAAACATTGTACCTCTTTTCATCCGGGATCATGGAGAGATTCTCGATGTAGTACTCGCGCGCCTTGCGAGTCCTCTGTAAAACGTCGCGCTCCCCCAGCCACACCAGCCTGTGCTCCTCTATCTGGTTGACAACTCCGCTCATCTCCTCCATCAAGAGGTTCCGGAAGGGATAGGCTCTGGTGACGATTTTGTGCGCCCTCTCCAGGGCGATCTCCCCGAAATCCATCTCCAGCCCCACAATCTGGTTGGCGAGCACATCTGTGGGCTTCTCGTGGATCTGAATGCCCTCTAGCTCTCCGGCCGCGGCTGCCCTGGCAATAGCGCAGCCCTCGGCCACGTCATCGGCACAGGTGGCGATGATGGTCCCGGAAGATATGAGACCGATCTTGTGCCCGGCCCGGCCTACGCGCTGCAGCAGGCGCGAGACCTCGCGCGGCGAGCTGTACTGGATAACGTGATCCACATCACCGATGTCAATTCCTAGTTCCATGGAGGATGTGCAGATCAGGCCGCGCAATTGTCCGGCCTTGAAGGCCTCCTCTGCCTCTATCCGCGCCTCCACGGACAGGCTGCCATGGTGCACGCCAATGGGCTCGTTAAGCTGGCGGAAGCGGGAGCCTAAGACCTCCGCCGCCTGCCGGGTGTTGACGAAGATAAGGCACTTTTTTGCGTGCACGGTCTCCCGGATGAAGCGAATCTGCGCTGCTAAAAGGGGTTCGCACTCCAGGGTGCCGGCCATGGCATAATCGGCGCGCGTGGGCTGAGGACTTACTACCTGAAAATCGCTCGCTCTCTCCACATCCGTCTGGATAATTTTGAAGCTACGACTGGTTCCCACGAGCAGTCTGGCCACTACTTGAGGCGAGCCGACGGTGGCGGAAAGCCCAATCCTTTGAAAGTCGCCCGCAAGCTCGGCCAGCCTCTCTAAGAGCACAGCCAGTTGCGAGCCGCGCTTGGAGGTGGCCATCTCATGCACCTCATCGACTACGACCGTCTTGACGGTGGAGAGATTTTTGCGCAGGAGCTTGCCGGTAAGCATCACCTGCAGCGTCTCCGGGGTAGTGATCAGCAGATCTGGCGGCTTTAGGGCCTGTTTTCTGCGATCTGCCTGGCTGGTGTCGCCGTGCCGAACGGCTACGGTGATGTGCAGCTTTTCCCCCCACTCGTGAAACCGGCGCAGCATATCCCGGTTCAGGGCACGAAGGGGTGTGATGTAGAGGGCTTTCGTGCCTTTGCGCTCGCTAGAAGAGAGGATCTTGTGAAAGATGGGCAGGCTGGCCGCCTCGGTCTTTCCCGTGCCTGTGGGCGCGATGAGCAGCACGTTTTCACCGGACAGGATGGCAGGAATGGCCTCTTCTTGGGGCTGCGTCGGCTCGAAGATGGACTCTTCTTCGAGCCTTGCCCGGATCTGGCCATGAAGCTGGCAAAAAGCGTTCACAAATGATCAATTCCAGTGCCGATATATGAAAACCTTGCGGCAAAGACGATATCAGCCTCGTCGATGAACGATTAAGAAGATGGTACTGATTCCTGAAAATTATAATCAGGCTTTTGAGAGTGGGGTGGAGAGATAAAACTCAAAATGAATCATTCATAAAATTGTATGTTATTCATACTTTCTAATTTGTAAATAATGTTTTCTGTAATCTTTTTTCAGGAAAACTACTTATTCTTACACGTACTATTTGCTGATATGGCAGCAATACCTGAGCGCATGAGAAGGTCGCGAAAGCATCTGATAAAGCCGGCACAGTCAGATATGAGCGATGCCCGGGCTTTGGAGCTGGAGACGGCAAAACAGATACTGGCAGAAGTTTTTCATGCACGGCCTTCTGATGTAGAGGATATGATTATGAGACGTCTTGAGGAGAGATCTCGTCTTGAGGAGAGTAACAGTCTTGGAGTAGGCAGCAGTCTTGAGGAGGGGGGCCGATTCACTGAGAAGAGCTGCTTCAAGGAGAATAGAATATTTGGGAAGTGGGGGACGTGGCCGGAGATGTTCCAGGTGGAGGGCGAGATGAAACTATGATATGTACTGTACTTTCCAACTTTTTAATAGTTTTATAGTACTTTTCAAATAAATTTGACTATAAATCTGATATTAAAAATTAAAGCTTTTTATACTGGGATTTGATTTACTCCTTGGGGAGTAGAATGATCAAAATATTAAAGGCA
>DATLBD010000049.1:0-41627 GCA_035527135.1 Methanothrix sp.
TATGCCCTTCTCGCCCCAAAGACCTTTTTTAGCAGGCCGCCTGCTTTCTTTTCTCTGGTGGGCTTGCTCGCCACACTTCCCGCTGGATTTGCCGGCGCCGTGCCTGATTTTTTTCCTGTACCCCGAGAAGTCCGCGCCCCGGCAGCCCCTGCATTATCTTTGATCACGATCTGGGTGCTCACGCCTCCATGCCTGGATTTTCTGGGTCGGATATTGACTGTGATGGGCCGTTCGATCTCATTGCTCACCAGCATGGCCACGCCCGCCGGCAGCCTCTTGATCTCTTCCTCAAGCTCGCCCGTCATGCCCTCCAGGCCTTTGGAGAGTGCCTTGAGGTCATTGGGATTGGTGACCCTCATGATGATCTGAGTGTTGCACTGGGATATGACGTTCTTGTCCACACGGGCCGGTCTCTGGCTGATGACCATCAGCCCCAGGCCGAATTTTCTTCCTTCGGCAGCAATGGTTCGCACGATGCTGGTTGAGGCGGCGTTTCCTGTGCCCCGCTCCGGGATATAGTTGTGGGCTTCCTCTACTACCACCATTCCCGGTGAGATCAGCCTGCGCTTTCTGGCCTCAAATATTTCTGTTAAGAGTCGAGATACGACCATGGCCTGCAGCTCGGGAAGTATGCCGGTCATGTCGATGACCGCTGCTTTTCCCGGTCGTAAAAGCTCCTCAGCGGGCGTCTGTGTTCCTGAGAAGAGTCCCAGCTCCAGGAGCGATTCAAGCTGGCCTACTAAATTCCACTTTACCTTGGAATTGCTGCGCACGACCTGCTCTATGACGTCTTCCAGTGTATAAGCATCCGTCTCCGACCGCAAGGCACTGATGGCTTCATAGAGCAATCCCAACTGGCCGCTGCTGCTGCCCTCGTGAGGAATCATCTTCGCGACCTCTCGGGCAGACAGGTTCAGTCCGTTGAAGCGAAAAGGCCGGTCGGCCCTCGGATTCATGGCCATTTCGCCTGGTGTGTAGATAGTTACATCATAGCCCCGTGGCTTGACCTTATATCTGGAAAAGTCGCCTACTTTGTTGGCCTCCTTCATGGAGGCATATTCGCCGTGGGGATCGATGATGAGAAGGGCCACCTTTCTCTCCAGCAGTTCTTCTAAAATCACGGCAGCAGTGTAGGATTTCCCTGAACCGGTTTTAGCAAGTACGCTGCAGTGCTTTTGCACCAGGGTATTGGCGTCCAGCTCCACCCGGATGTCATAGCCTCGCAGCATACCGATGTACATATCTCCCCTGGCCAGGCCCAGCGTTGCCTTGATTAGCTTATCATCGGCTATGAAAACAGGATCTCCTGGCCGGGCCGGGGTGGTGGGAAGATGTAGCTTGCCATTGCTTCCTATGCCGATGACCCTGGTCTCGGCTATCATCATCTCTCTTGAGTCATAATTTCTGGCGGCATCGTTGAGCTGGTTCGCGCTGTAGGCAGAATTGGACCTCTTGACATCATCCACCTGGGCCAAAATCCATTCTTTACCGTCGGCCTTGACCTTAATGTATGTGCCTCGACCTACCTCTTTGCTTATTAGAAACTTAAATGCTAATGGATTTGTCTCACCAACAATTGTGCCAACCGATCCCTTTGCTAAAGACATCAAAGGCTATCACCGCTTAAGCGTGCCGTAAGATCGTTTTTATTTTTTTTTAAATGAATTCTATGCATTGCGGCTTCATTTCTCGCTATAATCTTGCATCGCCTTCTTGCTACATTCCCATTTTTAAATACGTATCTTGAAGTATAAAAAGTTTGGTCCAAGAAGCAGGCTGGCTCATTGGTCCGTAAAATAATTTAATATAATTATGCACTGAGCTATAAAGCTACAACTCTTTGCCTTATTATGCTCAACAATTAATTAGTTATGTTTGTTTTTTGTAGCAAAAATGAGATGTTTTGTTCGCCCAGGCTAACATTTCAAAAATAATATTAATTATACGATGTTAATAACTATTATTTCACCAAGCTTGCATCGTCATGATTTTATGCAATCAGTCATTCGACAACGATTCATTGATTTTTTTAATGGTTTCCAGTAGTTCTGCACCTTTCTGCGTAGTTTTGTATAGCGTTTGCTCTCCTTTGTAGATCTCTATCAGATTATTTTTCATAAGAATATTCAAATAAGGATTTATCGTTCGGAAGTTGAGATTCGCCTGGTATACTATTCTTGTCTTGCTGGCACTTTCTAGGCATACCTCCAAAATGTGGGCGATAATCTCCTGCTTGCTTCTTTTCATAATTTTTCTCCTAGTGGAATTCAGATGATGATCTCGCACAGCACAGGCATTTCGTCATTAGGGGCGAGTTTGTACATCGTATTGTTTAGTTTGAGTTCTATATAATTATTCTTTGGGGAAGCATCGTATCCGTGGGTGGACTGGAAAAAGGACATATCCTGGGAGTCGATGCTCTGGTCTTCGAAGGATGAAATGAGATTCTCATCATCGGAAAAATCAATCTCTGCTGAAGCATTGTAGAGCGAGACAATTGTTACGCAAACAATTATGATTGCTATCCGGCGTTTCTCCCATCCCATATAAGGGACAACAACCTTATCAATATTATAGACGATTATGGCAAGTTAAACCTAACATTAGACTGATCCTACCAACACAATTGTCCTCTACATAGGTAAGAATTATTAATCACGTCCTGCAGCCAAACCGCAGGCCTGCCTCAAGATGAATTCTGCGAATTAGCCTATGATTATAGTTGTTTGCATAATTCGATATAAATCATATAATATTATTTAATTATTTATAACCTGGTGAAACGCATTCTGTATTTAAGTAGTATTATACGAACTAGCGCAAAGAACTATAATGGAGTATTTCGAATATCACTGCATTAGCAACCTCTGAAGTGGCCTTCATTAATATTTTCTATTCAAACATTCTTGATATTGGGTAATCCTCATTTTTTTACCGTTTTTTTTTGCTATTATTCTCTCCCCTTTCCATTCGTTTCGCGTTTTCTCGCTTTATCAAAGCCGCATGCTTTAGAATCTGCGAATCTGCAACCTGAAAACCCTGCAATCTCTATCCTTGCACTCTTTTTCTCCAAGATCGAAACTGTTAAAGTCTATTTGCTGCAAAGAAGTAGCATATGACTTTTGCATTCTTTCCAGCAGTGGACCTGCGCGGCGGCAAGTGCGTGCAGCTCGTCGGCGGCGTTCCGGGCACGGAGGTCGTGGCCTTAGACAATCCTCTTGCGCAGGCGGAGCACTGGGTAGTGGAGGGAGCAGACCACCTGCATATCATTGATCTGGACGGGGCCATTCTAGGAAAAAGAGTCAACGCCCCCATCTTAAGCCAGATCGTGAAAAAGCTGGACCTGTTTATTCAAGTGGGGGGAGGCATCCGGACTGAGGAGGATGTGTCCAGCATCCTTGATCTGGGAGTAGACCGAGCCATTTTAGGAACAGCAGCCTTGAAAGATCCGGATATGGTCTCTCGCCTCGCCGATCGTCACGGCCCGGAAAGGATCATGGTAGCCCTGGATGTGAAGCGGGGGGACGTAACCACGGAAGGCTGGCAGAGGACGCTGGGCAAGAAGGCCGTGGATCTGGGCAGGCTCTTTGAGGAGAAGGGGGCCGGCTCCATTCTCTTCACCAATATCGATGTGGAAGGGCAGCAGAAGGGAATAGACCTGGGACCGACTCGCAATCTCGTGCAGGCGCTCAAGATTCCGGTTGTGGCAGCTGGAGGAGTGACAACCATCGAGGATGTCCTGGCGCTGAGGGAGGCTGGTACGGGTGGAGCGGTGGCGGGAACGGCGATCTATACCGGCAAGCTCTCCGTGCGCCAGACGCAAGAGGCTCTGAGTGCGGCGAAATGAGGTGAAAATTATGAGAAAAGGTGAAGCAGAAGGACTGTTTCGAGAGTGCAGGGCCAAAGCTGCCCTGAACCTGGACGGCTCAGGAAAGGCCGTCGTCAGCTCGGGGTCGGGATTTTTGGATCACATGCTCACTGCTCTGGCCCGAACAGCCCAGCTGGACTTGACGGCGCAGGCGGAGCCGGGCTTTTACAGAACACAGGCTCTGGGTTCAACCATCGGCCTGGCTCTGGACTGCAGCCTGGCAGATCGCAGTGGAATTCGCCGCTATGGAGCAGCATCAGTTCCTATGGACGAGGCCCTGGCCGATGTTGCCCTCGATTTCAGCGGCCGGCCCTATCTGATCATGGCCGGAGATTTTCGGGGCGAGAGAATAGGCGACTTTGATGTGCAGCTCTTGCAGCCGTTCCTGGAAGCGCTTTGTGTGGGCGCCAGGCTGACTTTGCACGTGCGCTTCTACGGTGAGAACGACCATCACAAGGCTGAGAGCGTCTTCAAGGCCCTGGGATTTGCAATACGCCAGGCCGTGGCAAAAGAGGGGACGGGCATTCCCAGCACCAAGGGCGTGATTTAGGCATGGCACCGAAAAAGCACGAATGCAAACAGGAAATAAAATCTAATCGCAATCAAGGACGATTGAAAATATAAAAATATTTTTGACCTAAAGCATGCCTTCTATCTGCTTGAAGTCGATCCTGGCCGTCGAGTCCAGCGTGAGCGGCGTCAGGGAGATCTTCTTGTCCTGGTAGATCGTCTGCACATCGGTGCCCTCTGCATCGTTGCAGATTAGATCCCCGTCTATCCAGTAGTAGGGCCTTCCTCTTGGATCAAAGCGCTCCTGCACAGTGGTCTTGAAGATCTTGCGGGCCAGACGGGTGATGACAATCTCCGTATCCTCTGTAGCATCGACAGGCACATTCAGATTCAGAACATCCACACCATCGGGAAGGCCCAGCTTGAGAACCTTGCTCGCTACGCGGCGCAGGACTTTGGTGGCTACATCAAAGCTGTGCTTGGCTCCGTGGTGCATATCGAACTTGTCGCCCTGGTCCACAGCCTGAATGGATGCGGCGATGGAAGGAATGCCGTAGCTGGCCGCCTCCAGGGCAGCGCCGATGGTCCCGCTGGTAGTGACCGTATCGGTGCTGATGTTCTCGCCCACATTAATTCCTGAGACGACGAGATCGGGCAGCTCCTTCATGATGGCAAAGATGCCGATGATGACTGAATCCACAGGTGTTCCCGTGACGGCATAGGCCTGAAATCCGTCCAGGTTAACCTCTGCGTAGCGAAGAGGCTCAAAGACTGAAACCGATCTTCCCACGCCGCTCTTCTGCCCGGAGGGCGCAGCTACTATTACCTGGCCCAGGCCCTGCACGCTCTTCGCGGCTGCCTGAAGCCCTGCGGCGTAAACGCCGTCATCATTGCTGACCAGTATGCGAGGCATTGCTGTATTCCTGAGATGCTTTAGATATTAAAACATCCGCCTCTCTCGAAAAGCCACTGGCTAATTGAACATCTCCAAAAGATTCTCTACAATCTTGTTGAAGCTGCCCCCCGCTAACGTCCCGCTCTGCACAAATGTCATACCGCTATCGCCCAGAGCGCAGACCTTGGGATCGATGGGAATTGCCCCCAGGAATGGCACATCCATCTCCTCTGCCATTCTTTCTCCACCGCCAGCGCCAAAGATGCTTATGCTATCACCGCAGTGCGGGCAGATCAGACCGGACATGTTCTCCACAATGCCCAGCACGGGAAGCTTCATGGCCCGGACCATGTTCACCGCTTTTCGAGAGTCGAGCAGAGCGACCTCCTGCGGCGTGGTCACTATTATCGCCCCCGCCAGCTCTGGGATGAGCTGTACCACGGAAAGCGGCTCGTCGCTGGTGCCGGGCGGCAGATCGACAAGCAGAAAATCAAGATCGCCCCAGTTTACATCCTGAATGAACTGCTTGATGGCGGCCATTTTCATGGGCCCGCGCCAGACCACGGGCGAGTCGCGGCTGGTGAGAATTAGAGCCATGGATGCTGCCTTGATGCCATCAGCCTTTGCGGGCTCAATCCCCTCTTGCCCTTGCATCAGCCTTGCATCCTCGATTCCCAGGAGCTTGGGAATATCCGGGCCGGTGATATCTGCATCGAGTATGCCGACTCGCATGCCCTTCAATTGCAGTGCACGGGCCAGGTTGACGGAGACTGTGCTCTTGCCTACGCCCCCCTTGCCGCTGGCGATAATGATCTTGTGCTTGATTTTGGCCATGCGATCGACTTTGTGTGTGCATTCATTTCCATCGTTTTCATCTTTACAGGAGCCCTTTTGGGCACATGAATCGCAATCGTTGTTCTGTTTTGTCATGAGAGTCATTCCGCTAGTTGGTATGCAATTGGTTATTACGATTTCTATAACAATAGTTACAATTGCCATTATTTATAATTTAAATTTTAATCATCAAAGTCTAATCATTCAGTTTTAATGATTAGTTATTGATTTGTCGACTGCATAAAAATAGAGTTTGCCGCTATGCAGCTTTCTGAATATCAGGCTGTCCTTCTCCATGATTTTGCAGTACTTGATGGCATCGCTTCCGTCTATTTTCAGGTGGTGGCCTATCTCCTCCAGGGTGCAGGGCCTGCGAGAGAGAAGATCTATCAGCTGATCCTGGACCCGGGCGGGAACGCTCCAGTCCCAGTCCGGTATCAACTCGGCACCGGGGAAGAGCTTCAGCATCCTTTGCATCTCCTCCTCGCTCAGAGCTTCCACCGGCTCTGCAGGCGAGCGGACTACCGTGTTGAGCTGAATTCTGTCCGGCTGGGTGGATTCTGCCGCCCTGGCGATCAATTCAGCCTCCTGATCGTTGATGCCTTTAACCAGCATCACTTCCAGCCAGATCTCTCCGGAAAATTCCTTCCGGAAGTCCTTTAAGCCCTGGATCATCTCTTTTGCATAAAGACCGGATGCCGGCCTGTTGATGGCAAAAAAAGCCTTCTGACTGGCAGCATCCAAGGATGGCAAGACAATATCTGCAGCCGCAATCTCTTTTCGAACTGAGGGGCTGGAGAGAAGAGTGCTGTTTGTGATCACTGCCACGGGAGAGTCGACTATATCCTTGGCCTGGGCCACGATCTCACCCAGATCAAGGCTTAACGTTGGCTCTCCCGATCCGGCAAAGGTGAGGTGGTCGAAGGGCTCGCCACGTCTGAGTTCGATCTCTTTTAAGACCTTTTGTCGGGGCACGAAACGATCCCGGCAGGTGGTTATGCAGGCGGTCCGGCCCAGCTCACAGTAGACGCAATCAAGATTGCAGGTCTTGTATTTGAGTAGATCCACGCCCATGGACAGGCCCAAGCGGCGAGAGAGCACAGGCCCAAAGAGGTATCCCATAATTTCCCGATCTGCCTTTGTCCTTACTATTAATCCTTTCTAGTTGATGACAAACGATTCTTTCCAGTTGATGACCAAACCCATATACAGATTTGATTCCATTTATTTGTCCGTTCCTTCTTTCGACTTTGCTTTTTATAAACCATCCTTCTTTTGTCCTCTGGGTTCATCTTGCTGATAAAGCTTAAATGACGGCGTGCCCGAATAATCAGCATGGATAAGGCTCTTGAACTGATTGAAAAGCTTGGCGCAAGCGATGATTACTTCGAACGCCAGAAGGCGGCATGGGCCCTGGTGAATCTAGGTGAGGCCGCCGTAGACCAGGCTGCAAAAGCCCTGGAGAAAGGAGAGTTTTCCGATCTGCGATACAAATCCGCCTGGGTACTAGGAAAGATCGGCTGCCCTAGGGGAATAGAGCCGCTCAGCCGGGCCATGCTCAATGATCCCGATCACGTAGTTCGCGAATGGTGCGCCGCTGCCCTAGAAGCTATTGGGAGCGAGGATGCGGTTCCCGCACTGGCTTTGGCCATGAAACGCGACAGCTCCAAAGACGTACGTCTGCGGGCAGCGGTGGCGCTGCGCACGCTAGGGGCAGCAGAGGCTTTGCGTGATCTCTTAGGCCATGCCGAGCCCGAGATCAGGGGAATGGCAGTGACTGGCCTTGCCAAGATCGGGCACCAGGAATCTCTGCCGGAGGTAGCCCGCATGCTAGGGGATGAGGGGATGGAGGTTCGGCGCAGAGCTGCAGCCTTCATGGGGGAGGTAGGCGGTGATGATGCTTTGCACTGCCTGGCCCAGGCTTTGCAGGATCGCGAGAGTTGTGTCAGGTCCGAGGCACTAAAGTCTCTGGGCAAGATAAAGAGCGAAAGGGCCTGCGATCTGGCTTTGCAAGCCTTAAAAGACCAGGACTGGCAGGTTCGTTACACCGCAGTCACAACCCTTGGCGAGATAGGCCATAACAAAGCATTGGAATCCCTGATAGAGGTCATGTTCGGGCCGGAGGATGAGGAAATGCGTGCCTGGGCTGCCTGGAGCCTGGGAGAGATTGGAGACGAGAGGGCGATAGAACCTCTGCAGCGGGCCTACAAAACCTGTCCCACGGAGGTCATGAAGAAGGCCAAAGATTCGCTTGTCGAGGTCTTCGGGCAGGAGGTTTGATAGGCATTTATGAGGACAATTGAGAAAGGCTGAGAAAGGTTATGCTTGGGGAAGGAATGAAATGGTCAAAGCCTGAAAAAGAGATCGCACGCCGGGCATTTAATGCTGCCTACAACCGTGAGTGCGATTCTATTTTGCAGAATATTCGCAAAAAGGCGATGGAAGCTAGAGCCCTGCAGAACTTTGGCAGATTTATAATTATCTGACAGAGAAACGCAAAGAAGCAGATGAGAAATACGACTTCCGTTACTCGGTTCTTCACTTAGTCTTCGCACGACTGATATATGAAGGGTGGATGCAAAAGGAAGATCTTGAGGGCATCTCTAAAGATAAGCTGCAAAAAATCCAAGAAAGGGTAGATTTTTATCCGGGATTAAGATGAGAGCCGATTCTTTACATCTGCCGCACGGTTTCAATCTGGCGGTGGCCATTTGCGCCCTTGGGTTTGCTGTCGGGAATTGAGTGATCAGAAATGTCGAGCCCTTGCAAATAATAAAAAGAAAGCATTAAAATTATCCTTCATAGTAATAGGGCTTTTCTGATGGTTCAGGGCAAGAGGCCTCCTTCTCAGGCTGCCTCTGAAAAACGATGTTTCTGTAAGGGTAAGGTATCTCGATGCCCTCGGCATCAAATCTTTTTTTGACCGCTTCCCTAATATCGCATCCCGTGCTATAGGCAAATCCCCTACTAGGCACATAAAAGGTCAGCCGGAGATTTACGGCAAAGTCTCCCAGCTCCGTGAGGCTGACATTCATCTCTTTATCCTTCAATACATGGGGGTGTTGTTTGGTCTCCTCCATGATTATGCTTCGGGCCTTGTCGATATCGGATGAGTAGCCTATTCCGAAATCAACAGGCCAGATTGTTTCTGGACTGCCGATACTCCAATTGACGATATAGTCGCTGCTCATCAAGCTGTTTGGTACTATTATTCTTCTCAGGTCCCATGTGCAAATTATCGTATGCCTCAAGGTTAGATCCTCAATATGCCCGTATTCCCCTTTGAAATCGACATAATCACCAATGCGAATTGGCTTGAAAATCGCCAAGAAGATTCCAGATATTACATTAGATAGAGAGTCCTGAGCTGCGAAACCTATGGCAAGGGTTGCTACTCCTGCACCAGCCAGCATGGCTATAGCAACTCGATTCAGGGATGGAATCAGCAGTACAATCAGCAAGATTCCAATTGTGTATATTGCAGCCACTATCAGCCTGCGAGTCATGGCATTAGAGGTCTCGTCGAACTCTTTGTCCATCTTGCTGGCTTCAAGGATTCGCGGGATATGCTTTTTAAGCAACTCATCGACTAGTCTGGCTATAAAAAAAGTTGCAAGAATAATTACCAATATGGAAAGGGCGGTCGTGATGAATTCCCATGTATTCGTTCCAAGAGCTGTTTCGATGTAATTTATGGAAAAATATTCTGCAATTGGGGTAGGCTCAGATACAGGATTCTGTCCAATTAATTGAGTGGAAATTGCAGGATTCTTTGCAACTGGATCGACCATTAATCTAATTTCATCAGCCGCAATACTTAAGAGTTTTGTGACCAATGAATTAAAAGTGGTTGCATATGGTATTCAAATATAAAATAAATTTTAAAGGCTCAAGGTGCCAAAAGAGAAGAATACCATTTCAAGGCACTCTTCGTGTTTGCCTTTTGGCTGTATTAGCTTTTTTGCTTGTATCAGCTACCATAACTGCAACAACATATATCGTCTCAGAAAATTCTAATGATTATTCCGTTCAAAGCGCCATTAACAAGGCAAAGGAAGGAGACAGAATCATTGTCAAGAGTGGAACTTATTCGGAAAGATTGAATGTCACAAAAAAATTAACCATAAGAGGCGTGGATACTGGAGAAGGATTGCCAGTAATAGACGCAAATAAGAAGAATAGTGTGATAACTTTATTTGTGGATGGCATTTGGCTGGAGGGCTTCATGGTCGTAAACTCAGGCAGCTCCTGGGAGGATGCAGGAATCAAGGTTTTCTCCAATAACAACCTTATTCGAGGAAATATTTTGAATAATAATTCATATGGAATATATTTAAAATATTCTACCAATAATAAAATAGAATCTAATCTAGCTAGGAGAAGTGATGTGGGCATCGCTCTTCAATCT
This sequence comes from Methanothrix sp., assembly GCA_035527135.1. Classification (GTDB taxonomy): domain Archaea; phylum Halobacteriota; class Methanosarcinia; order Methanotrichales; family Methanotrichaceae; genus Methanothrix. The sequence continues at coordinate 10,516 of DATLBD010000049.1, forward strand.
TCAAATAATAATATAATAATAAATAATTTTGTAACAAACAACTCTTTTGCGGGAATTTTTTCAGGCAATTCGAAGAATAATACGATCAAAAATAACACCGGTCAGGGAAACGCCTGGATAGGCTTCCTATTTAATGATACAGAAAATAGTTCGATTCAAGGAAATACTGCCATCGGAAATGCAAACGCAGGCATTTGGATCTTAAATTCCAGATCCAACCATATAAAAGAAAATAACGCAAGCAATAACCCTATCTTTGGATTTCTCTTGGATGCATCATTCAATAATACCTTCTTAGAGAATACAGCATATAGAAACCTTGACGGCATCAGCATGGATAAATCAAGCGGTAACATCATATTAGAGAATAATATTAGTAACAACATATTTGGTATATACTTAGACAGATCAAGCAATAATTTGATTTATCTGAACAATTTCGCGGGAAACGCAATAAATGCTTATTCATACAACTCCTCAAATCAATGGAACTCGGATAAAGAATTCAGCTACCTGTATAAAGGCATGGTATCTTGGGACTTCTTGGGAAATTTCTGGCATGATTACGAAGGAAACGATACATATGAATCAGGGATTGGAAATGCAGCTTACGTTAACGAATTCATAAAAGATGCAAGACCCTTAATCTCCTGGAAAGAAGGCTATCAAATATTGGCGTAAATACATTAAATCGCTGCAATATCCCTGGGGTTGGCTCTGGCCCAGCCGGCGATCTCGGGCAAAGAGTAGCCGCAATCGATCATAGTCTGCGCTGCCATTTTGTCACTATCGGTGAATAGAAAGAGTGCGAGCTTTTCTATGCCGGTTAATCTATGATTTAAATTCATTTACAATTATTAAATCGAATATCCTTTCCATAATTTTTGCCTAAGTCGTGTTTATTATAAAAATATTTTCCGAAATAGATACAATGCAGTGATAATTGTAATATATATTCCTGACCGACACCCTTATAGCTTGCTATAATGCTACATGCTACCACACATCACAACATTACTGCGGAAAGTCAGCGCAAATGTTGTGCAAGCTAGCATAAGTGGCTGCAAAAAAAGCAGCAATAGAGTTGGAGGTAAGCATGCTTGGCATTGATGATCCTTGGATTTGGGGTGTCTATCTTCTTTGTATCCTAAGCGCACTGTTGTGCCTGATTTACGGCATCGTCAACTGGAATAGAGGAGGGGAGCTGGAGGCTTTAGAGATTAAAGAGGAAGCCGCCTGGGAAACTAGCGAAGAAGAGATGCAGGAAAAAGAGCTAGGATTGTGATCTAAATGGATATTCTTCTCCTCAATGTCATCATTCTAATCTACCTTCTTGCCACCCTCTATCTGGGTTACAGAGGCTGGAAATCAACCAAGGACTCCGAGGGCTACCTGGTCGCGGGCAGAAAGACCCACCCCTACATCATGGCCATGAGCTACGGCGCAACCTTCATCAGCACCTCGGCCATCGTCGGCTTCGGCGGCACGGCAGGCCTCTTCGGCATGGGCCTTCTGTGGCTCACATTCCTGAACATCTTAGTGGGCATATTCGTGGCCTTCATTGTCTATGGCAAGCGAACCCGGAAGATGGGACACAATCTCAATGCTATGACCTTCCCAGAGCTTTTGGGCAAGAGATTTGATAGCAGGTTCATCCAGTATTTCAGCGGCCTGGTGATCTTCCTGGGAATGCCCCTTTACGCCTCGGTCGTTCTGATAGGCGCGGCCCGCTTCATGGAAACCACTCTAGCCATAGATTTCGATGTGGCCCTTCTCATATACTCGTTAATAATTGCTGCTTATGTGATTTGGGGGGGGCTGCGGGCAGTCATGTATACCGATGCCATGCAGGGAACTATCATGTTCGTGGGCATGATATTTCTGCTCTACATCACCTATTCTCACCTGGGAGGGATTGGTCCCGCTCATCAGGCTCTCACCGATATGGTAAATCTGGTTCCTGCTAAGCTCGCCGCCATGGGACATGCCGGCTGGACGTCAATGCCCATCTTCGGCAGCGGCTGGTGGTGGACTTTGGTGTCGACCATCGTACTGGGTGTGGGAATTGGCGTTTTAGCTATGCCCCAGCTCGTAGTGCGCTTTATGACCGTCCAGTCCAACCGGGAGCTCAACAGGGGCGTCTTGATCGGTGGAGTCTTCATTCTCATGATGACTGGTGTCGCTTTCACCGTGGGTGCTCTCTCCAATGTCTTCTTCTTGCAGACCCAGGGAGATATAGCCATAAACATCGCTCAAGGAAATGCCGACAGCATAATTCCTCTCTATATCAACGCAGCCACACCTGAGTGGTTCGTCTACCTCTTCATGCTCACGCTTTTGGCGGCTGCCATGTCCACCTCCAGCTCCCAGTTTCACTCCCAGGGAAGTGCTATTGGCAGGGATATCTATGAGACAATAACTAATAAAAAAAGCAGCACGTCCATACTGGTCACCAGGATGGGGATAATTGTTGCCGTCATAATTGCCGTAACCTTGGGCTATATCCTGCCGGAAAACATAATTGCTCGCGGCACGGCCATCTTCTTCGGGCTGTGCGCTTCCGCCTTCCTGCCCATGTATACCTGCGGACTTTACTGGCGAAGTTCGACTAAAGCCGGAGCGATTGCCGGAATTATCACCGGAACTTTTGTAACCGTCTTTTGGTATCTTTTCATCCATAAAGCCGAGGCAGTGCCTCTGGGGATATGCAAGATGATCTTTGGCAGGGATGTGCTGATCGCTCAGATGCCCTGGCCTGTGGTGGATCCGATATTAGTAGCCTTGCCACTGGCGATGCTGGTAACTGTATCTGTAAGCCTGATGACAAAGAGACCAAAAGATAAACATCTGGAGGAATGCTTCAAGGGAATAAATTAAATTTTTTATTTTATTTTTACTAAATTTTTTGTTTTTTATTTCGCTATTTCGGCATAGATTGACCAGTTGGCAAGCGTTTTATCAGTTTCAATAGAGCTCTAGCAAATCTCGTCATCCACAATAATGGTATAAAGACGGGAGGAATGAAGCCCAATTGATCCCTGGTTGATAGAAAGGCTAAAAGCTTATGCAATATTGCAGTTGTTTTGGAGATGACATTAGATGAAGTTGATCGCGGCTATAGCCGTCTTAATTATTCTCACTTTATCCGTCCCTCCTGCACTCGGGGAGATGACCGAGTACCAGAGAGGAGTGGCCAATGGACTAAAGATAGGATTGTTTATGGGTGAATTTCATGGAAAAGGCCTGTATGTAATGGACTATGCCGGGCAGTATAATACCTATTTGGAAAACTATAATCAGTTCCTGTGGGCGTCCTTTGCCAACAACCAGAGCTTGATAAATGAGTTCACGCTCATGCCCATTGCCGTGGCACCCCGATCCTCTGGCACAGGAGTGCTAATACCGGATGCAAGCGGCAGAGTTCTTGGCTATCCGGCCGACTCTTACTTCACATGGGTAGGTGCGGTTCCAGGAATGACACCTCTAAATCCCGGAGATGCGCTCCCCGGCGTGTAGACGATAAATCAATTCCCGGATATTTGCCGGGAATTTCACACTTTATTTGCCGGCAGAGTTCTGAGCATTTTTGCCAATTGCAATTATTATTCGATAAGAACTGCAGCTAAACTATCCCAAAGTTTGATATCCTGCCAACCATAATGTCAAACTCATCCATGCAACTTGATCTGCCCTGCCGTCTGGGCAAGAAAAATTGGCTGATATTCTTCACTCTCGCCCTTATCATCCTGCTCTCTTACTACATCTGGCCGCTTCTCGACGGCCTCGTGCTGGGGCTCGTCTTCGCCTACGTGGGCCGACCGGTGCGTGATCTATTCGGAAAGAACCGGCGGATCGGCTCGCTGGCCGCCATCATCTGCATTGTCGTTCCGCTTTCAGCGATCTTTATTACGGGAGTTGTCGAGACATCAAACCAGATCAGATGGCTGGAGGGCCATCAGAGGGAGATTATCACTCTCATCTTTGAATTTGTATCGAGGGTCCATATTCCCCAAGCGATATTCGACGAAATCACTCGGGGCATGGCCAATTTGATGGGAATGGGCCTCAATCTCTTGGCCAGCCTGCCCGTCTTCAGCCTGGGCTCAACCATCACCCTGGGGATTATCAACTTCTTGATCGCCTTTTGCGTCTGCTACTTCCTGTTGCTCGATGGAGACCGGCTGGCTCAAGCCATAAGGGAACTTTTCAATCTGGAAAACGGCAGCTTTGAGTTGCGCTGCCTGGCTAAAATTGACAGCATCCTTTGTGGGGTTTATATAGGCAGCATCTACACTGCCATCGCGGGGGGGATTGCCTCAGTGGCTATCTTTTACCTATTTGCCGTTCCCCGGCCCTTCGCCATGGCCAGCATCGTCTTTTTAGCAGGAATGGTGCCGTTTCTGACCTGGCTGGTCTTCATACCCACGGCTGTGGGCCGATACATCGAGATCGGACCCCTGGATGCCTGGCTCTTCTTCCTGACCGCCTCGATTCTGGTTCATGTCGCGGAGCTGGTCATCCGGCCCTACATTGTTTATACCAAGTCCTCGCTGCATCCGCTGCTGGTGTTGCTTGCCTTCCTAGGTGGAGGCCTTGCCGCCGGAATCGCCGGCTTCTTTTTGGCTCCGGCAATGGTCGGTGTGGTGACTGGCATCTATCGGGTTATGACGGAAGAAAGGACGGAAAGGAACATCAGGGCAGCTCAAACCCATCACGATTCGGGGCATGTCGATCCAAGATAGGCCTCTTTAAGACCAGAACCGGCACTCGAAGATGTAGCCCAAGCAAAACGCAATCCAAAAAGTTAGGATTATTTGATAGTTCCCGCAAAGGGCTTTGATATCGAATTTTTCATCAGTAAATAGAGCCCCTGTCTAGCAAGCGCTCTTCGTTGATAGACGAATACCGAAAACTATATATTTCGTTAATCGCAGAGTAATAGTTGGCAAAAGTCAATCTTTTTCCCTCCTACACTAAAGGCTTTTGCCTCCCTCCTTTTCACTTCTTCCCTTCAAAATCCGTATATACTTTGCCTATGTCACCTTAATTTTGAATGGATGATGAAAGCCGACTTTCCCTTATTGCAGAACTGATTCGCGATCATATCTCCCTGGACGGAATTGATCGATATCTTGGCGAGACGGGCGTGCAAAGCCGCGACTTCGTGGTCGTGGAGCCTTCCGAGTTTGCTGGAGAGATATTTGCCGTGGACGGCTCCAACGCCTCCATCTGCAACTGGTCGACGGCCAATGTGAACCAGATTCGGGCAGGCTATGCCGTCTACCGGGGAAGGGATTGGAAGCGCACAGTCATAACCTTTGATGACCTTTTCCTGGCCGATCCAAAGCTATGCAGAAATATGTTCGATCGATATTTGGAGCATTTCTTCGGCCTGAAAGGGATCGATCTTAAAGAGTCGGATCTGGATCGCCTCTCCAGCTATTATCGAGAACTGCATGAGTATGTGGCCATAAATGATGCCCTGGAACAGGCCCATGCCGGAGACATCATCCTTTACGACGGCAGCTTCGATGTCTTTGAGCCTCTGCGAGGCGTTCTTGTCGCCATCTTCGCCCGGGCGCGTGAAAAGAGCATTGCCCTTCTGGCCGTGGCCAAGTCCAGCTCACTTTTCTGGGGTGAGGAGATCACTCTGCCCTTTGTGCAACATACAGGCATGGCCGGCAGCCGGCTTTTGCCGGGCGCTGCCTGGTATCTCAGCCTGAAAGACAAAAAAGTAGATGCTGGCCAGGGCAGATGGAACGGCCAGACCTACATCGTCCGCTTTTGCGGGCAGTCCGAGTACGCCTTCCGGGTGGATGCGCCTTCTTATCTTGCCGGCGATATAGGCTCTGTTCTGGGAAAGCTGGCTGCCTACTCTTGCTCCGCCGAATGCCTGGGCTATCCCCATGCCCTCTTCCGAGCGCACCGGGATATCAGGATCACCGAGCAAGAGGGGGCAGCCGTGCGCGAAAGACTAATGGCCCGGCTCTCGGAGATAGGAATGACTCATTCTGAGATAAGAATGCTTATGCAGGACTTCCACGACATCCTGGAGATGAGGCAAGGAATTTAGAGAGAGTGCAATAGAAAAGTAAATGGAATAAACGAAAAAGCACAAAAAAGCACAAAATGATGCGCAGTATGTTTTTCAAAGGGATCTCAAAAAAGAGGAATTTACAGAGAAATTGTGAGCAGAAACGAGGGAGAAAAAGGTGGCAGTAAAGCAAGAGAATATCCAGCCCAGCAGGGCGGAAAGTCTGTTGAACCGAAAAGTGATAGAAGAGAGAGATACAACCTATCGCATCGTCTCCAAAAATGTTTCCGAGTATCATTTTATTGTGCCTTTCGATCTTTCCGAGGAGGAAAGGGTAGAAGTGGGGCAGATCTTTTCCATCAAAGATCAGGGCTTGACGTTTCTTGCTCGCGTCCTGAATATAGAGCACAGCTCCAACTACGACGGCCACTGGGATACCACTATGAAGGGAACCCAGTTCTTCGACTGCGATCAGATCTTCAACCGCGTCTCAGCTGAACCTTTGGGCTGCATAAATAAAAGACTGGAGTTTAAGAAGTCCAGGACACTGCCCACGAAGTTCGCACCCGTAGCGCGAGCGGAGAGGGAAGAGTTTAAGTTTTTAAGCCAGGTGATGGGTGACATCGAGGTTGGCTACCTGAGAAATGGCTCACGGTTGGTAGAAGAGATTCCCGTGGCCTTGCACAGCGAGGCCATGGACCACCACATGGGCGTCTTCGCCACCACTGGCATGGGCAAGTCCAACTTCATGAAGGTCTTTGCGGCCTCATGCATGCGATTGTCGGTGCGGGGCGAGTCAAAGTTCGGCCTTCTCATCGTCGATCCTCATGGAGAATATCTGAAAGGCAAGGGTCTTATCAAGGGATTGACTCACCTCAAGAAATACCGGGAGGGGCTCGCCTGCTACTCCACAAACAGGCAGAACGCCTCCGATCCGGGCGTGGAGGAGCTGGCCATATCGGAAAGCGAGATTTTTCCGGAGGACATTGCTCTGCTCTATGAGTGGTCTCCACCGCAAAGAGATGCCCTGGAAGCCATTTCACGGATCTTTGATCCGGCTAGCTGGCTGGAAGAGATCAAGAGTCCGGAGGGCATGGCCCGCATGGTGCAGGAGGGCTTCAAGGACAGCACGGTCATGGTTTTAGTTCGAAGGATCAAAAACGAGCTGGAGAGAAATCCGTACATCCGGAAAAGGTCCAGCCTGGCCAATATCCTGGCCAATCTGCAGAAAGGAAAGGTCGTTTTGGTGGATATACCCAGGATGAGCGACCGATCCGAGCTCTTCTTGCTCTCCGTTATATCGCGCTATATTCTGGATGAGTACAAAAAAGATGAGAAAGAGGGCCAGGAGAGCCGCAAGAACTGCCTCATCACTATTGAGGAGGCGCAGAGGGTTTTGGGCGCGGGCAGCAACATCTCCCGCTTCGAGAGCATCGCCCGGGAGGGCCGCAAGTTCGGAGTGGGCTTGTGTGCCATCACTCAGCAGCCCAAGCTCATAGACAAGCAGCTCCTATCTCAGTTCAATACGCTGGTGGTCATGGGCCTGGGGGATAGAAACGATCGCCGGCAACTGGAAGAGTCGGCCAAGCAAGATCTCTCCTCCATGGATATCGAGATTCAGACCCTGGAGAAGGGTGAAGCCGTTGTATCCACTTTGAATATCCCCTTCCCTGTGCCCGCCAGGATACACCGCTATGAGGATTACTTGCGCCGTCTGGATAAGGAAGATAAGCCTGAGAGCCTTATTACCAGAGGCGGCTTCAAGCCGTTTTTAGAATAGGAAGCCTAGCACATGAAGATAATTCATCTGGCCGATTCGCACCTGGGCTTTTCCAGCTACAGCCGCCTGGATGAGGTTGGCCGAAACCGCATAGAAGAGATGGTATATTCCGGCTTTGAGCAGGCCATCGAGAAGATCATTGAGCTTCGACCAGATGCGGTTGTTCATGCCGGCGATGTCTTCCATCACGTCCGCCCCAAGATCAAGCCCCTGGTGGTTTTCCAGAGGGGTCTCTTGAAGCTCATGGAAGAGGACATACCTGTGATCATAATCAGCGGCAATCACGACGCGCCCAAGAGTTTCTCATCCACCAGCCCCTTCCGCCTCTTCGAGGATCTGCGGGGCGTGCACATTGCCCAAAGGTACAGATATGAGCGATTTGTTGTAGGTGACAGCAATTTTCACTGCATTCCCTTCTGCCTGGAGTCGCAAGACTATCTGACTGAGTTTGAAAAGATTGAGCGCCAGGGAAAAGATGTGCTGGTCATGCATGGCCTGGTGGAGTCGCTTGCCAATAAAAAGATGAGGAGCGTGGGAGAGCACGAGCTGAAGGACAGCTTCCTCAAAAGCGATTTTGACTATATTGCACTCGGTCACTTTCATGGACAGGCGCAGCTTTCCAGGAACGCCTGGTACAGCGGCTCCGTGGAATACTTCAACTTTGGCGAGGCTCAGGACAAGAAAGGAATGCTTCTGGTAGACCTGGAGACAGGTAGAGCCGAGAGCGTGCCTGTAAAGCCCAAGTACATGGTTGATCACCCGGCCATAGATTGCAGCGGGATGCGCTCCGAGGAGATCGCCGAATGCCTGATGGAGCTATGCCATGAAGATGAAATAAGAGATCGGATGGTGCGCATCACTCTTAAAAATGTCAACCGTCCCGCTTACAGGAGCATAGATCAGACAAGGTTGAATCGGCTGGGAGCCAGCGCGCTCTACTTCAAGATCAGGCCGCAGTTTTTGGATGAAGAGGAGCATTTCGAGAGGCCCATAGACCGGCGGACGCTGCACGAGGAGTTTTCCGGCTACATGGTGGAGGAATCCTCTAAAGAGTTGATACCAGCAAAGATAAAGGATGATGTAGTGGCCTATGGATCGGAGATTATGAAGAAGGCCGTACTGGCCCGGCATAAAGAGGCATTGGATGCATCTCAATAAGCTTGTCATGAAAAACTTCAAGAAGTTTCGTCGCGCTGAGCTGGAGTTTTCGGACGGGCTTACCGGCATCGTAGGCAGCAATGGAACGGGCAAGAGCACTATAGTGGAGGGCATTGCCTGGGCACTTTACGGAAACAGGGCTTCGAACATTAAAAGAGACTTCATCCGCAATGCACGCGCCAGAGAATCTGATGCTGTGGAGACCAGCCTGACGCTCTCCTTAGGCAAGCAGGAGCTGGTCATCTACCGGGCCATGAAAGGAAAGGGCATGACGGCAGAGGCCTTTCTGGTGCTGGATGGGCAGAGGATTGCCACAGGAAGCAAAGAGGTGGATGCAAGGCTTGAGGATATCTTAAAGATCAGTTATCAGGACTTCATGAAGACCTTCTACGCCCGGCAGAAGGACCTGGACAATCTGCTCAAAGAGGGGGGTGTGGGCAAGAGGGAGTATCTGCTCAAGCTCCTGGGGCTGGAAGATATCAAGGAATATGCCATCGAGCTGATCAAATCAGACCGAACCTCTCTGGGGGAGCAAAAGAGCAGGCTGGCGGGAGCGCTGGCTGAGATCGGAGACTTGAAGGCCAGGCTGGAGATGGCTTCCCAGGACATTCTAACGGCAAGAAATGGCCTGGAGGAAGCAGAGAGAAGCCGGGCAATTTTGCAGGATGCGGGGGTGAGGAGACGGCAGGAGCTGGAGGCCATGGCCGAGAAGATGCGCAGGCATGGCCTATTAGCAGAGAGAGCAAAGAGCCTGGAAGCTCAGGACAAGGAGCTGAAAGAAGCAATAAAAGCCGCAGAAAAGCGGCTCTCTGAGATCGATGCCTCCAAGAAAAGGTTCTTGGATCTTCAGCCGATGCTGGAGAGGCTGGCTGGCATAAGGGATAGGCTGGAAATCCTTGAGCCCAAGAGAATGGTCTTTGAAGAGACTGCCCGCCGCATGGCAGGCGAAGAGGCCGCTATGCAGGGTGAGAAAAAAGCGCTTGCTGAAAGCCAAAGAAGGCTCCTGGAAATGGAGCGAGATGCTGCTATGAGAGTGGAACTCTTGCCAAAAGAGGAGGAGCATACAAAGCTGCAGGCCCAGCTCCTTGCCCTGGAGGGCCTCCGGGATAATCATAGCGAGATGCAGGCCAGGCTGAAAGAGGAGGCTGTCAGAGAGCAAGCGATCGATGCCAACCTCTCCCGCACGAAAAAGCTGATTGATGATCTCTATATCGCCCGGTCCAGGCTGGAGGAGATTGCATACTGCCGGGAGGAAGAAAAGAGGTGCAAAAGCGAGCTGGAGGAGCAATCGCGGCAAAGAGAGCTGCAAAAGGAGCTGGACGGCCTTTTAGCCAGGAAGAATGCATTAGACGTGCGCCTGGCCAGGCTGAAGAGCGAAGCGGAAAAAGCTCGCGGTGAGCTGGAGGGCCTGGGCAGAATTGAGGAGAAGGAGGAGCAGCTACGTCGCCAGGATAGGGATTTGGATCAGCTCGGCAGCGAGCTGTCCCGTGTGCTGGCTGATCTGAGAGGAAGCTACAGGGTAGAGGAGCTGGCTGCAGCCGAGGCGGAGCGCTCCCTGAAAAAGGTCAAGGCGTTGGGAGCGAAAGGCCTCTGCCCCACCTGCGAGCGGCCGTTAGAGGACCAGCGCGATCTGCTCATAAAGAAATATGAAAATTCCGCAGAAAAAGCCAGAGAAGAGAAGGAAAAGCTCGCTGCCAGGATTGCCACTCAAACGGAGATGATCGAGGGAGCGGCCAGGACGAGGAGCAATCTGCGAGCGGCCTTCGACGAATTGAATGCCCAAAAGAGTCGGCGCTCGGCTCTGCAGGCCGATTTGAAGAGCCTGGCCATGCAGATGCACGATTCCCAAAGCGAGCTGAAGGAGATCTCTACTAAAATCGAAGGGCTGGGGACGGTCAGCTTCGATGCCAAAAAGCTAAGCCAGGTCGAAGCTGCCCTAAAAGTTCTTGGCCCTCTGGTTTTGGAGTATGCCGGTCTCTGCTTGCGGCTGGAGGATCTGCCTGGCCTGGAACGGGAGACTGCCCTGCTGCAAAAGGAGCTGGCTGCTCTAAAGGAGAGGAGGGAGCAGCTCAACTTGCAGATACAAGCCCTGGGCTACGCCGAATCGGACTACATAGAAGCCAGAAAGCGCCAGGCCACTCTCAAGCCGCTGCACGATCGTTTTCTCTCCCTCTCGGAGAGAGTGGCACAGATTCCCGCCTTAAAGGAGAGGATGATTGGGCAAGAGCAAGAGATAGAAAGGCTCGAGCAGGCACTGAAGGCTCTGCACAGCTCGCAAAAGGAGCTTGGCTATGGTCCTCTGGAGTATGAGGCTCTTTTTAAAGAGAAGAGGACCCTGGCGGCAGCAGAGAGCGAGGCTCAGAAGATTCGTGTGATTATTGCTGGCGAGATCGAGGTAGGGGAGAGGCTGGCAGCAGCCCAGATAGCTCTGGAAAAGCTCAATCTTGATCTCAGAGATTGCATGCAGCACCTTTTGGCCCTGGCATACAGCACGCAGGAGCATGAAAAGGCGAAGAAAATGCTGGCCGAGGCAGAAGAAACGCTGGAAATGGCCAGGAAGGCCGTTTCAGAGAAGCAGGTACAGATAGGCATTCTAATGGCTGCCCAAGACCGGCTTGCCTTGGAAGCCCGACGCAAGGAGGAGCTGGAGAGGACTGCTCTGCAGGTCGGCCAGAGAATGGAGGTAGTGGACGTGACCCGAGGTCTGGTCAATAGCTTCATGGACCAGGTATTGATCAGGGTCAAGAACGACATCGCCCGCACGGCCGGCGAGATATTGGAGGAGGTCTCCGGCAAGTACAGCCTGCTTAAGATCGATGATGACTTCAACATCCAGGTCGAGGACGGGGGCAACTATTATCCCATTTCCCGCTACTCAGGCGGAGAGATCGACATGATTGCCGTCTCTGTCCGCGTGGCCATCAGCGAGTATTTGATGCGCTTCGGGCCGGACGGAGAGAGCTATTCCTTCCTTATTTTAGACGAGGTCTTCGGAAGCCAGGACCAGGAGCACAGGGAGAAGATGATCCAGATGCTGAGAAGCCTGGAAGAGCGATTTCCCCAGATAATCGCCATCAGTCACATCAGCGACGTGCAGGGGCAGTTCGACAATACATTGCTGGTGGTGGAGGACGAGCTGGGCAACAGCCGGGTGGAGGCTCTTTAGGATTATGCATGGATTGGTCTAATTACTAGAAGGTCTTGAGAAAATGAAAAAAAGTTCATTTCTTCAGAGAAGTTCCGACCCGGTGTATATCACTCTAGACGATTGGATTTTACACGAATCCGTTCCGTTCTCCGTCGATTCGTCCGAAACCCTCAACGCTTCCATCGACAAGGTCATCGCCTCACTTGACGACTCGGTGGAGTTGCTTGGCTTTGGAGAAGCACTCCACGGCGGCGAGGATATTCTCATACTCCGCAACCGGCTCTTCCAGCGCTTGGTGGAGACGCATGGCTACAGTGCCATTGCCATCGAGAGCAGTTTCCCCCGGGCGCGCGTAGTGAATGAGTACGTGGCCGGTCGCGGCCCTGCATCGTATGAGGCTGTGCAGGATATCGGATTTAGCCATGGCTTCGGTCGCCTCGACGCCAATCGAGAACTCGTGGAGTGGATGCGGCACTACAATGCTGATCCAACGCACCGCGTCAAACTCCAGTTCTACGGCTTTGATAGTCCAACCGAAATGACCAGTAGCGATAGTCCAAGACAGGTTCTTCATTTTGTTCTCGACTACCTCGCCTCGATTGATCGTGCCAGCGGCGAAGAGCATCGCCAACGCATCGACCCGCTTCTTGGCCAGGATGCCAATTGGGAGAACCCCGCTGCAATGATGGACCCGACAAAGTCGATAGGCCTGTCACCGGCTGCAACTGCACTCCGGGTTGAAACAGAGGATCTCATAACAGAGTTGCACCTACGCCGCCCCGAATTGGTGGCTAAGAGCGACATAAGCCGCTATTTGGAAGCTGTGCAGTATGCAACGGTCGCACGGCAGTTGCTAAACTATCATGCGGTGCTCGCACGAACGTCGGGCAAACCAGGCGAACGGATTGTCGAAGGTCTCGGCATTCGTGACCTAATAATGGCGGATAATCTGGCGTACATGGTCTCCCGTGAGCGTGGCAGGGGGAAGGTGCTGGCCTTTGCTCACAACAGCCATCTGAAGCGAGGAAAGGCGGAGTGGCAGCTGGGCACTGACCTATTGATATGGTGGCCTGCGGGAGCGCACCTCAACGAGATGTTCGGTCAGCGCTATGCCGTCTTCGGTTCGGCCGTGGGCGTTTCTGATGCCAATGGCATAGGCCAGCCCGAGTCCGGCACTCTTGAGGCGCGCCTGACTGCTGGCCCTGGGCCGGTGCGGTTCATTCCAACTCACAAAGGCCAGGGGCTTGCAGCCTCGGCAATCGCAGCTCTTCCGACTCGCTCGGGCAGTATGAAGAACCCGACCTACTTCGCACTAACTCCTCAAAGCTTCACTGATTTCGATTGGCTGGCTGTCCTGGATAAAACGGCATAAAATCGCGATGGGCCACAGCTAGCAACAATGGGAAGCTAATAACTATTCCTCACCAATCGGTGCCAGATCCTTGGCTGAGTACCGCTCAGGATGCACAAAGACTATCCTGATAAAAAGCAAAATCGCCGTTATCCTAAGGCGTATCCCAGCAGCCGGGCCAGCCGGATGGCATCCCAGTCCAGGTGAAAGAGCATTTTAGCCATGAGACGGCTGGGCCGGTCGATATCTCCGTACTCCTCTATGGCTTTTATGAGCTGGGGTTTACTTGCCAGATAGCCCACCAGCTCATCGATCTCGGCATGGCTCATTTTTGTCAGCACGCGGTTCACCCTCATGCCTATCTCCAGCTCGCGCCCCATTGCCACTCTCCAGAGCCGGTCGTACTCGCTAAGCCGCTCTCTGGAGCCGTCACCCTCCATGCTGGCCGCAGCCGCCACGCCGCCAGCAATTTTCGCTGCTACCAATCCAGGATAAATTCCGCCTCCAGAGGTAGGCTTGACCTGGCCTGCCGCATCTCCCACGGCCAGCAGGCCCTCCACGGCTGTCGCTGCAGGCGGTCCTAACGGCAGACCGCCCACGTTAAGGGCCACTGGGGAGCCCTGCAGCCTTTTTCTGATAACATCTGTTTTCAAGAAAGCCCGCAACCGCTCGCATCCCCGATCGCGAGCACATAGGCCGATGCGCGCCGTGCTCTCATTCAGGGGAATCACCCAGGCAAAAAGCCCAGGGGCCGCTCCCAGATGCACTTCAACCTTCTCAGGATCTTCTACCGCAAAGGGTGCCTCCACCTGCGCCCCGGAGAGGATGGTCTGGGGTGGCGCGATGCCTGCCCTGCGGGCCAGAAGGGCTGAGACGCCCTCCGCAGAGATCACGATCCTGGCGGAGATCTCCTCGCCCCCGGCCAGGACCAGAGTGCGGTCGTCTTTTTCCCTTCTGATCTTTCGCACCGATGAGCGGAGACGAAGATTTGCGCCCTCCTGCAAAGCCTGACCAAGCATTGCCTGATCAAAGAGTCTCCTGTTCACAACCCAGGCCTTGCTTGCTTTGGCCTTGAAGTCCAGGCGGCCCCCTCCTGGTGAAAAGACGGTCGCACCCAACATGCTCCCCAGGATGAAGGAGCCGGCCGACAGCTCCGACTCGGCCATAGCCTCTTGGCCCAGCAGTCCGGCACACTGCACCGGCCATCCCGGTCCGGCGTGCTCTTCTAACAAAATTGTGCTCGCACCGGCTTTGGCAGCATACTTGGCGGCCATAGAGCCTGCCGGCCCGGCGCCGATGACGGCCACATCGAAAATGTCCATGCTTGGGGAGAGAGGTGTAAGGCAATGGTGTTAACTTTTTCTCAGGCGCGTTTTTCTTTGGCCTGAATTTATTTAATTTAATAATGCCATTATTATCGTCACTAATATTGCCGTTAATAATGAGAGTAATTTGATTTCTTCGGTGACTATCGTGTCTTTGCGATTGGATTTCGCAGCCTTGCGGATCTTATTATCGTTAAACCCGCGGCTGCAGAACCCAAACCACATTCAATAGGGTCCGGTTTCACGCGAAGGCGCGAAGCCGCGAAGTCAAAACATTGGCCTATTTCAGCCTCGCTGTTCTAGCCTGTTGCCATAACTAACGTCTATGAAGCTAATGAAAAGTTTAATCTGCTTTGGCTGATCTTCCTGGCTTAAGGAGGCTAATTGTGATATCGATTCGGGTATTTAGGCTATCATTATTATCACTGCTGCTGAGTATTCTTGCAATTGCGACAGGAGGATTTTCCAGTGAGCTGGAACAAATTCCAGTTGCAGAAATGCAGTCCTCGGTGCAGGCGCGTGGGGATGCAGACTCTACCATAGCCTGGCCGGAGGATAATTCGAATGGAACGAAGCTCATACCACGCGAGTTGTTCTTCGGAAACCCGGATAAGTACCGGATTCTAAATAGCCTGGATGGCAAGTGGATAAGCTACATGGCGCCCTATAATGGCGTGCTCAACGTTTGGGTAGCACCGCTCTACAATCTATCTGCAGCAAAACCGGTTACCAACGATAGCGTCCGGGGTATTCAGAACTATATTTGGGCAAACACCGATCGGCACATCCTCTACATCCAGGACAGTGATGGTGATGAGAACTGGACGATCTACTCAGTGGATGTGATCACTGATGAAAGGAGGAATCTGACCCCTCTGGAAGATGTCAATGCCCAGCTACTGAGCACCAGCATAAAAATCCCACAGGAGGTTTTAATAGGGCTCAACGATCGGGATCCAAGTTACCACGATATCTACCGCTTCAACATCACCACCGGGGAGAAGAAGCTGGTTCAGAGGAATGAGGGCTTCTCTTATTTTGTGGAAGACCATAATTTCAAAATACGGTTTGCAGGCAATGCAACAGCGGACGGCAGCGAAGAGATCTTCAAGCGTCTGGATAACGGCAGCTGGGCGCTATTCATGAAGAAGGACGCCAATGATGACTTCACCACCAGGATCCTGGGATTTGACGTCAACGATACTATAATGTACATGATCGATAGCCGTGGCCGAGAGACTACAGCGCTGACTGCTACAAATATGACTTCCGGCAATGTGGATGTTCTTTTAGATGACCTGCCGGCGGATATCGATGCCTACATAGTTCACCCTGCGACGGGACTCATCCGGGCAGTAGCTTACACCTACGATCGCAGGAAATGGGTGATTTTGAATGCATCTATTGAGCCGGACCTGGAGCTGCTGCGAAATAAATTCCCTGATAGAGACATGAATGTATACCATTACACCCTTGACGATAAGAACTGGTTCTTCTCCATCACCCAGGATATTGGGCCAGCACATCATTATCATTACAACCGCAGCACCGGTGAAGTGAGGTTCCTCTTCAGCGAGAGAGAGGACCTCGATAATCTGACCCTGGCAAAGATGCACCCTGTGGTGATAAATTCAAGCGATGGTCTGAGGCTGGTATCCTACTACAGCCTGCCGGTCTGGAGCGATGAAGACGGCAACGGCCTGCCGGAAAAGCCAATGCCAATGGTTCTGCTGGTTCACGGCGGCCCCTGGTCCAGGGACTACTGGGGATTCAACAATCTCCACCAGCTTCTGGCCAACCGTGGATATGCTGTGATGAGCGTTAACTACAGGGGCTCAACAGGCTTTGGGAAGAGCTTTATCAATGCCGGAAACCGCCAGTGGGGCGCAAAGATGCATGACGACCTCATCGATGCCGTTAACTGGTCGATTGAGAGGGGAATCGCCGATCCGGACCGGATTGCTATCATGGGTGGGAGCTATGGAGGCTATGCCGCTCTTGCGGGGCTGACCTTTACTCCTGAGGTCTTCGCCTGCGGAGTGGACATCTGCGGCATCTCAAACCTCACCTCCTTCCTGCGCTCGGTTCCACCTTACTGGCTGCCGGAGATACAAAAGGAGTTCTTGAGGGTTGGAGACTACAGGACCGAGGAGGAAAGAGCTTTCCTCAGGGAGAGGTCTCCTTTAACTTACGTGGACAGGATTCATAGGCCTCTGCTTATAAGCCAGGGTGCCAACGACCCCAGAGTGAAGCAGAACGAGTCGGACCAGATCGTTTTGGCCATGCAGGCCAAAAGCATTCCAGTGACCTATCTGCTCTACCCAGATGAGGGTCACGGCTTTGTTCGGCCTGAGAACAAGCTATCCTTCTACGCCGTGGCTGAGGCCTTCCTGGCAAAGCATCTCGGAGGGAGATACGAGCCGGTGGGCACGGCCTTCAAGAACTCGAGCATAACGGTGCCGACAGGAGCTGACGGGGTTTTGGGCCTGGCGGAGGCGCTCCATAATTAGAAAAGGAGCGCCCCTTTCTTTTCTTTTTTATCCCTGTTGCCTAAAAAAATTATAAACACTGTGTCAAGGAGAAAAGCACCTCTCCAGGAAAGCTGCCAGATCCTCTACGGTTTCGATCTTCTCATCGAAGGGCGTGCCTTCAGAGGTGCGCTCGTAAACAACGTCCCAGGTGCTATATCCCCGAAGCCGCATGACCGGCTCACCGCTTTCCGTCCAGGCCGGACTGGTTTCAAAACGCATCCATCGGCCATCCTCACACTCCACCTCGAAGTTGGTGCAGGCCCCACAGGTGCCACCGTACAATTCGCTGCCTTCCACATCAATGTACAGCCTTATCCAGGAGATGTATTTCGAGTAGCGAAAAACGCCATCTGCGATGCAATCGGGTCCGTCCCATCCGGCTAATGCATTCATCAGGAGGAAAATAGTTCGGGGGCATTAAGCCTCTTGCGGAAGATTGCATCAGTCGGTCGATCTGCCGGTCGGCGGCCTCGATGCTGCCCTGTAGCGGCACGTGCTAGTGCAGAAAATTAATTAGGAAAGAAATCAATATAAAAAGGGATTTAAATGCCTTCAATAGCCCATTTTGAGATTCCTTTCGATGACGCGGAAAGGGCCAAGAAATTTTACACGGAACTCTTCGGTTGGAAACTGGAGAGTTATCCGGGAATGGAATACTGGATGATCCACACCCAAGAGGGACCCGGCGGCGGCATGATGAAGCGCCAGTATCCAGATCATAAGATAACGGATTACTTCGGAGTCCCTTCTGTCTCTGATTTCTCCGCGAAGGTTGAAAAGCTGGGTGGCAAGATACTCATGCCAAAGATGGCCGTTCCCAAGATGGGCTATTTCGCGGTCTGCATGGATACGGAAGGCAACGTCTTCGGGCTCTGGGAGGAAGATCCGCCGGCCATTTGAGACAAATGATTTTCGCGCTTTTCTTTTTATACTTAAACCGTAATCGGAATTGACAAGCTGGACGTTGGCTACTACTTTATCTTCTTCTATAACTTTTCACTTATCAAGGCCCCCTTTGGGATGCATATCTCAGCCTAACTCCTCGAAAAATGGATTGATAAAGGTAGTTCTCAACCTAAGTTTCATTAAATTTATCGGATTTGTAGAGATCTTGATCGCGATCAAATTGCTCTACCAATTCTTTGATATTCTGCGGCGCGCTCGTAATTTCCCACCGACATTCTATCAGGCAAAGAAGCTGAAAAAGGTTGTGGGCAATTCGTGCAAAAGAATTAGTAGATTTGCAGGCCTATTATTCTTCATGCCCGAAGTCGTGCAGCTCGCCGAGGAGAAAGAAGAAAAGACGCAAGAAGGGCAGGCAGAAGAGACTTCACCTCCGCCCGCTCTGCCAAGAACCACCTGGTCAGGCAACCTGAGAATTGGCCTGGTGAACATCCCTGTAAAAGCCCTCTCCATGACGAAAGATATGCGCATCAGTTTTCGCATGCTGCACAAGAGCTGCAAGACTCCCATCTCCTTTAAGCGCTTCTGCCAGGAGGGAGATGAGGTCTCCATGGCCGATATCGTCTACGGTTATCCTCTGGGGAAGAGCAAGTATGTGGTTTTGGAGAAGAAAGAGATCGATGCTGCCAAGCCCGAATCCAGGAACACCATTGCTCTCGATCGCTTCGTGGACTTCTTTGAGATCGACCCCCATTACTTCGAAAATACCTATCTGCTCCTGCCGGACAGATCCGAGGAGGCTTACTCACTTCTGAGAAGCGTTATGGAGAAGACGGGAAAGGCGGCCATTGGCAGAATCACCCTCCACACCAGAGAGAGAGTGGTACTGGTTCACTACTACCGGCAGGCCATCGTGGCCACCACTCTGAGATATCCGGATGAGGTCTTAGATCCGGAGATCTATCCAGCACTAAAAGAGCTGGCCAAGCCCGGAGAAAAGGAGCTGGAGCTGGCCATGCAGATCATAAAAGGCCTGAGCGGAGAATTGGACATCAGCACTTACAAAGACGAATACCGGGAGAGAATCGAGGCCCTGGTCAAGTCCAAGATAGCCGGTGCAGTGGCGGTCCCAGAGAAGAAGAAGACCGGGCCAGCCGCCAAGAGCCTCATGGAGGCCCTGCGCCTGACCGCGGAATCGTTGAAATGATCTTTGGCATCATTTGGAATTGCCAGGCAGATAGTAATGAAAATAGACCCCGTCAAGCCCATGTTGGCTGTATCCGGCCAGCCCTTCGACTCGGCTGAATGGATCTTCGAGCCCAAGATCGATGGCACTCGCTGCATAGCGGAAGTGTCCCAGGGTGCAAAGGGAGGAAAGGGGGTGCGGCTGCATAATCGCAGGCTTTTCGATATCACCTATCGCTACCCAGAGCTGGCACTAGCTCTGGCCCAGGGGGCATCGGGCTGCGTTTTGGATGGAGAGATCGCCGTCTTCGCGGATGGAAAGCCCAGCTTTGGCGCGCTTGCAGAGCGCGACCACCAGAGCGACAGGCTCGCCATAGATTACCTCTCCCGCGCCATGCCGGCCAGCTACGTTGTCTTTGATATCCTCTACGCGAAAGAGAGGTGCGTAATGGACCTGCCTCTTCGCGAGAGAAAAACGATTTTGCAGGAAGAGCTTCAGGAAAGCGAGATTGTAACCATTGCCGACTCATTTCCGGAAAAGGGCGGAGACTACTTTCAGGCGGCACTGAAGATGGGAATTGAGGGAATCATGGCCAAGAGGCTGGCCTCTGTCTATGAGCCGGGCATGAGAAGCCAAGACTGGATAAAGATCAAAAAAAGCCTCAAGTTGGACCTGGTGATAGGGGGCTACATTCCGGGAAAGGGAGGGCGCGCACCTTATTTTGGCGGTCTTCTCATGGGCGCATACAGTCACGGCCTGTTGCATTACGTAGGAAGGGTCGGGTCAGGATTTACAGACAAAGAGCTGGCGGAGATTGCCGCAGCTTTATCGCCCCAGGATCACTCTCCTTTCGCCAATGCACCGGCTACTCCTGAAGTAAGGTGGGTCGAGCCCCGAATGGTGGTGCAGGTCTCTGCCCTTGAAATCACAACGGACGGCCACCTTCGTGCACCGGTGTTTTTGCGCACGAGAGACGACAAAGACCCGCAAGAGTGCACAATCGATCAACTCAATTAAAAAAAAGCCTACATATTGATCCGAAACAAAATTCTGATGAAATTTTTGATAAAACATTTAGCAGTAAAGTTTTGTCTTTTGTTTCATACCTTGTTTCCGGACACTTTTTTCTTGATGGAAAATCCAATATGTCCTTGCCCGGATTCTATAAAAAAACCGAGGGCTGGCGCATTGACGGCGCCTGTAATCAGCCCTCGATCTACGCCATCACCTGCTCTTTTAAAATGTAGCGAATCAAGTCCTCCGAGAGCTTAGTCTCCCTCTGCAGCTTCTTTACAGTCTCCTCGATGCTATTGCCCTCAGACATGAGGTTTGATATCCGGCCAACAATCTTTTCGCCAATGGCATAATACTCATCAATATCTTTGCGATGGCCCCAAACATCTCCTCGCAAGAGCTGTACTCCCTGAATCTCCAGGAATTGTTGGGCTGCCTTGGACATGGTCTCATGGTAGGAAGGCGGAATTTGCACCGCTCGCAGACGCGGACAAGACTGGACCAGGTTCATTACATCCATGTTGGAGGCTCTGAAAGCCAGATGAACCAACTGCTCGTTCCTGTTTAGATCGGTAATCTCTTTCTTAGAACTTACTACCCTCAGCTTCATGATACTTACCAATGCTCTTAAAATATTTATAGATAATGGTAATCATAGTAATCCTTAATTAGATATACTGAGATCAGAAACCGAATTAAAAGAATATTTATGCATCGGCGCTAATATTCGGAGATATCTGCCGATTTATGTCAATGATTTGAATATGTTTATTTGATACATTGATTTTTATATTTGAAAAGCTGGCCCTTAACCAGTTAGCGGTAATATGGCTAATTGGCTTCGGATATTTATATCAGGTTTTTCAGGTTTAGCTTGTGCAATCTGGAATCAGTCTGAAATTGGCCAGGTATCAGTCGGGAATAGCCTGCCTATGCGCCGTCCAGCCGGAAGGATTTCACTGCGGCAGCGCAGTTGGCCAGCATCCTGCCCGCCAGATCTTGACTGGGCCAGGACCCCAGGCCGCAGTCAGGGCCTGTCGCCCTCAGTCGATCTCCAAATTGGGCATAGGCTCTATCCAGCCTTTTCCTCATGACCTGGGGCGATTCCATCTCCAGTATCTCCTTTTCCAGTCGCGCCATATCATCCCAGAGATTGATGCCAAACTGCTCATTCAAGCGGGCAGACATGGAAAGGATATCGGTGCGTGCGATTCCCGCTCGAAGATAAGTGTCCGTTTCTTCCAGGATCTTCTTATCGATCAATTGCAGATAGTCAGGATGCGCCGCCGACTCGATGCCCACGATGCTGATGCCGGGAACGCGGGCACAGGCCTCTGCATAAAGGGGCGAATGCAGGTGCACCTCACAGTCCATGCCTCGGCAGGGCGCGCTCGCGATCTCCAGGGCCTCAAGGATCTCATCTTCAGAAAAAACGATGTTGGAGTTCAAACCAAGGCTGGGCTCGTCCAAAGATGCCACAGACATCTTTTCCTCTTCCAATGCCACGCCCAGGAACCTGGCCACGCTCTTTGCCAGGTTATTGAGAATATCCGGATAATGCGTGGCCCCGAAGGCGGAGAGATAAAGCTCCACAGGGCCGGTGACGCAGACGCGCACATCCTGGCCCGGTTGCACTGCCTGCAGTTCCATGATCTTGGCATGCTCTTTCTTGATCAGGTAGGGGCTTTCCGCCTGGGCCGGATTTTCGATCTCATCCATGAACATGCGGATCATATCCCGGAACTGAGGATAGGAGGGAACCTGCACGCCGACACGGCTTTTTTGAGCCAGAACATCGCGCACCAAATCTAGATACTGATCGCGAGAAAGGTTCTTCAGCTGGACCCCTTTGGGCAGGGGAAAGCTGCCGATATCATCGAAGAATATGCCCTCAATTTGCCTTGACATTCTTTTTTCACCTTTACAACTGCCCTTACCTTTGTCAATTAGTGCCAGTCCGGCTGCAATCCAGTTTGGTCCAGCCTAAAGAAAGCGCCTCAGGTAATCCTTTAATGAGGCGTACTGTCCATCTATATTCTCGAAGTTCTCCGTCAGCTCGTCCAAGCGGGCCATGGCGGCAGGCAGAGGCGGATTAACTCCCGTGGCTCGCACAATCTCCTCCGGGAATTTGGCGGGGTCGGCCGTCTCCAGGGAGACACATGGGCTGAAATCACCGCACTCTTTCAAGTACTTCATGAGACCGGCCCATGCCACGGCTCCGTGTGGCTCCAGCAGAACCTTGTGCTGGTTGTATGCCTCTTTGATGATCTGCCGGGTCTCTTCATCAGTGATAGAGACGGCATAGAGATCATTTTGCATGGCCGCCAGATCCGGCCGCTTGCTTACATGGCCGGTCTCATCCATCTGACCGTCGTAAAGGCTGAAGAGGCGGGCAAGGTTGCTGGGGTGGCCGACGTTCATGGCATTAGAGATACAGTTTTTGCTGGGCCGGATAGGCTCGTAGATGCCTGTATTCATGAAGCGGGGAAACTCATCATTCTCGTTGGTCGCCACCACGAACTTTTTCACAGCAAGGCCCATCTTCAAGGCCAAAAGGCCGCCCATGAGGTCTCCGAAGTTGCCGCTGGGCACCGAGAAGACAATCTCCTGCCCCTGAGCTGCCACGCGAGAGTGGGCATAGAAGTAATAGACGGCCTGGGGCAGCAGCCTGCCGATATTGATGGAATTGGCTGAGGAGAGATTAAGGGCAGATAGATCGGGATCGACAAATGCCTGCTTAACCAGAGCCTGGCAATCATCAAACTTGCCTTTTACAGCAAGCGGGAAGACATTTTTGCCCAGGGTGGTCATCTGGCGGCGCTGCCTCTCTGTTACCTCCTTCTCAGGGAATAATACTACCACCAATACGTTATCCAGGCCGTAGAAGGCATGAGCTACAGCAGAGCCTGTGTCTCCGGAGGTGGCGGTGAGGATGAGTATGCTTCTTCCTTCCTGCTTCAGGAAGTACTGGATCAGCCTGCCCATAAGACGGGCGGCAAAATCCTTGAACGAGCAGGTAGGCCCGCGATCCAGCCGCATCACATACTTCTCATCGTATACTTTCTCCACAGGGACAATGTAATTGTAGGCGTCTTCCAGCATCGCCCGCAGGTCGGAGTCTGAAACCAGATCGCCTAAATAAGGCTTGACGACCTCGTAGGCGATTTGGGGATAGTCCATCTTTGGAAATTGCTCTATCCGGCTCTTGGGAATTTGGGGGATTTCTTCCGGCAGATAAAGGCCCTTGTCAGGGGCCTGGCCCATCAAGAGCGCTGCTCGAAAGTCCACATGCTCAGGATGGCCGTTGGTGCTGAAGAATTTGATCAGAGACATAGTCGTAAGAAATAAGGTGGAGCTGATCTTTAAGGCTTTTCATTTGGCCAGAACCTACATGGCATTTGGTGTGGATGAATTGTGGACCCTATCTGCCGATATATCTCTGCACCGCGTCTCATGGCCAATCGGGAGCGGGGATCGCCAAAAAGGCACTGAAGCAAAAAAGAACACGTGAACGCCCTAAAGGTATGAACAACTAATCCATGCAAAGACCGAAATCCTTATATTCGATTATTGTCTACGGTGGGTTCGTCTAATATCGAAATATTAGGCTGCACTGCAAACAACATAGCCCCATTAATCGGGAGGAAACCTTGCTTAGATTCGAAGCAGACTACTTGTTTGAAGATGCCATAGGCATCGGCACAGGCATGAGACTTTCAATGTTGGATCTGCCCCAGGGCCCGCAACCCGGACCCCAGTGGCCCAAGAAGAAAAGACCGCAAATAATTTGAAGCAGAATTGGGTCTGGGGCGGCCTTCGCGGCCCTGGGCCCAACGATGATTTCTGAAGACAAGATCTATTTTAGCGCTAATGACTTGAGCAGCGCTCTGAAATTCATTGCCGGAAAGAAAAATGCGGGAAATTAGGTTTTCTGGCGATTTTCAGTCCTTCTTGTTGACTCTTTTCACAAGGCAAAAGCGGAAGGCGAGATGCTGCCGAAAATGATGCGCAAAGCATTTTTGCATGTCTGATATCTTATTAGCCCTGTCCTAAAAGAATGCGATTTCAGGCGACGGCGAGGGAATATTTAAGTATTAGTTGTCAGGTAAGTTGGTCACAAATGATGGTCGTATCGCCCAGATATAGTGATAAATATAACGAGGAGGAAATGAGATGGCGTTCTACACGTTGGGCCTCACTTTTAATCTTGTGATATTCCTGACAGTTATTGTACTTGCTGTTTGGATATATGGTATATATTTCAACTTTAAGAAATGGGGCCTCGGATCCACCGGCTACCACGACCAGTTGCGCAATAGCTTCTGGCTCTTCCTTGCCACCTGGATTCATGAGGCATTTAAGGATGGATTATGGGTATTTTTGAGAACTGTTGTGCTTGATGTTCTTCTTTTAAGGAGGACCCTGGCCAGAAGCCCGGTGCGATGGGTTATGCACATGTCCATGTTCTATGGATTTTTAATGCTGGCAGCTATGTCGGGTTTTGCCCTATTCCTGGATATAATAGAGCATTTCAACCTGGTAGGCTTGGCCCATGAGGCGGAAATGGTTAAAGAGCTACTGGCTCTACCCTTCGATATGTTCGGCTATCTGCTCCTCATCGGTGCAACGATTGCTGTATCCAGGAGGATCCTGCTCAAGTTCGTGAGGGATAACACCAGCGCTTATGACGCCTTTTTGATCGGCGCCGTTTTCCTTATTACCATCACCGGATTTTATGCTGAGTGGATGCGCGGCAATTCCTTCCTTATTGGAAATGCCTTTGAGTATCCCATCTATGCACCCCACTTCGCACTGATTCACACCGTTCTGGCCATTGGTCTGTTCGCCCTGGTTTTGCCATGGAGCAAGTACATTCACGTCATAGCCACACCCATGACCCTGATAGCCAACAGAGGAGGAGAATAAGAATGGCCAATAACAAGGATTCAAAGCCCTTGATGACGGGCTATATGTTGTCCACCCAGCTCATGGAGGTAGACGGCTGCAACAGGTGTCAGGAATGTATGAAGTGGTGCCCGACCTTTGCCGTGAGACCGGAAAGGCCCGGCATAACTCCCATGTATAAGAACGCAAGGTGGAGAGAATTGCAGGCTAAGAGCCAGAGCCTGCGCGCCAAGATCTTCGGCCCCAAGCCCCTTAACGATGATGAGATGAAGGTCTTCACCGATGACACTTACAGCTGCACCACCTGCGGCGTCTGCGGCACGGTCTGTGAGGCAGGAATCAAGACCGTAGAGCTCTGGGAGGCCATGAGGCCGAACCTGGTTGCCAGAGGCGACGGTCCTGTGGGAAAGCAGTCCTTCTTCCCCAAGCTCGTCAAAGCAGATAGGAATCCCTATCAAGCAAAGCAAGATGAGAGACTGTGCTGGGTTCCGAAAGACGTTAAAGTACAGGAATCTGGTGACATCGTATACTTCGCAGGCTGCACCGCCGCATACCGGCAACAAGCATTGGGAGTCGCTACAGTAAGAATTCTGGACAATCTTGGCGTCCCCTTCGCGATGCTGGGCAAGGATGAATGGTGCTGTGCTTCTGCGATGGTGAGAACCGGCCAGAGAGATGTCATGGCTGAGCATGCAGTTCATAATGTTGATGCTCTCAAAGACGCAGGAGCGAAGAACGTGCTCTTTGCCTGCGCCGGCTGTCTTAGAAATGCTGCCGTCGACTGGCCATTGTGGTATGAAGGTTACATCCCCTACGAGACCATGCCTCTCTCGGTGTTCCTCAGAGAAAGGATAAGAAAAGGAGAGATCGAGTACAAGATTCCACTGAACTATTCGGTTACATACCATGATCCCTGCCACAACGGCAGGCATCTCATGCACCTCAAGGGAAAGGATTGGTCCTTTGAAGCCTCTCGTGACTGCATCACATCCATACCAGGTGTGAAGTTTAGAGACATGGTGCGCAACAGAGCGCTGCAGAGGTGCTGCGGCGCAGGTGGCGGCGTTAAGGCCGGCATTCCCGATCTGGCCCTGGATTGTGCCAAAGCCAGGGTCAAGGACGGAGAAGAAGTATCCGCTGATGTCATGGCATCCACCTGCCCATTCTGCAGAAGGAACATCATGGATGGCAGAAACGACGCCAAGTCCAGCATAAAGGTCCTGGATGTTGTAGAGCTCATGGCAGCATCCATGGGTCTGGATACAACTATACCGGAGAACCCGTACACCAAATTCCAGGAGCAGGATGTATTGGTTTGCGGCCCGACAACTTGCAAAGTAGAGACCGTCGAGCGCAAGGCGCCCGGCAAGGATCTGGTGGGCGAGGCTCACTAAAGGATGCCCGGAATTCCGGACATTCTTTTTTAACATTTTTATTTAGAAATTTATAATAAAATTATAGATTTATGATAGGATTAGAATTTATAATACAAATTGGTAATTATAATAAAAATTTTAATTATTACTTTAAATGATAGTTTAGACTTGAGCCTATCCCAAGCACTTGCCAGTAAACGCTCTGGGCAAGAGATCGGCGACCGTAGCAGTCAATGCATCGCCTCTTGTGTTGCCCATGATGACAACAATATCCTCTCCAAACTCTATCAGGTTCTGCCGGCATATGCCGCAGGGCGATATAGGCTCAACGACATTTCCCACCACTGCTATCGCCTCAAATTCGCGCTCTCCGGAGGCGATGGCTTTTGCGATGGCCGCCCTCTCCGCACAGATCCCTGCTCCGGAAGAGGCATTCTCAATGTTGCCCGCCGAGTAGATCCGGCCGCTACTGGAGAGAAGCGCCGCGCCCACCCTAAATTCGGAGTAGGGTGCATAGGCATTTTTCATGGCCTCTTTTGCCTGCTCGATGAGCTGATCATATCCTCCTGTGTAGGGACGAGGACTGCAGCGCAAGGCGCCGATGTACATACACTCCTGGGGCGGGATGGTGGGCATCACTATGCTTTTCTCGCTGATGGGCACAGGCGCGCCCCTAATGATCACCGCAGGAATGCTTTCGTCTCCTTCACCCATCACTATCTGAGCGGCAGAGACCAAATTATCCGCCACCGCTTTGCGGGTGATCTTGAGCAGCCGGCCGAATAGGTCCTTTTGGCCTCGCGCGTCCTCTACCGGGTCAAGACCCACACAGGCCAGGGCCACGCCCACGCAGCCCAGTCGCAAGGGATGAGTCCGGCTGTCGCCAATTACAACTGCAATCTTCCGGCCCTTTGCCATGCGCTCTCTAATCTCGAATGCCGATTTTTGCGCATCGGCCGGAAAAAGAACAACATGCCCGGGTGGGGCATTGGAGTTATCGATGCCAGCGTTGGGATATAAAAAGCCCTCGCGCAACGTTAGAACAACGCCCGGGATGCCCCCTATTATCTCATCCGATTCTTGGAGGATCAGCTCCATCTCTCGCGGATCTTTGCTGTACTTGGCGGCCATAGAGAGCGCGAGAGGGCCAGGAGTGACATCATGCAACGCCACAACGCGCCTTTCTGCAGTAGCCACAGTGCTCTCCGAGACGACCAGAATGTCGCCGTCCTGAAAAGCCAGTCCCGATCTGGTCATGGCCTTTTCCAGGGATGCAGCCAGATCATCGCCCGGTCTTATGAGATCCGTCTTTATGCCTAAAACCTGCAACACACTCACCTGTAGCGCTCTGGGCTTTCTATCAATTCATTAGCCTCCTCGATCCTCGCGGCCAGGCGCGAGAGCCGGAAGGGCTGGCCTTTCAGGTTCCTTACCAGTCCAGCTATCTGATTGGAGGTGCCAAATATTAAAACCTCTTCCGGCCGGGGATCACAGCGAAGTGCCAGCTTGGGAATGGCCGCATCTCCGCCTCGTGCCAGCATTTCCTGCTTTATTATTATGGCCTCCATGCTGCTCACGCCCCGCACGGCCAGGATGCGAAAAGAGCCTTTCCTGCAGAGCGTTTCAAATCCCCGCTCGTCTACCTCGGTCCTGCGAAGAGTCTCAGCTAGATCCTCTCCCTGGCCCAAATAGCCCAGCACCTCTACATCCATCTCTTCATCCTTGGCCTCTGCCGGACGGCCTCGGATGGCCTGGGCCATGGTCACTGTATCTAGGCTGGCGGAGATATCGTGTGTCCTGACGATATGCGCCCCCAGATAAACAGCTATGGCGGTAGCCGCCAAAGTTCCACCCAGCCTCTGGAAGGGATCAGGCTGATTGAGACGCTCCCCGATGAAGGACTTGCGAGAAATAGCCGCGACCACTGGCCGCTCTAAAGTGCGCAGACGCAACATGCCGTCCAAAATGGCCAGATCATGGGCGGGAGTCTTTTCCGGTATCCATTTGCCGATTCCTGGATCAACGGAGATCTTAGCCGGGCATACACCCGCCTGTACTGCCGCCCTTGATCTTTCTCCCAGCAGCGCAATTATCTGGCTCAAATGGAGCAGGTCGCCTGCTCTCTGCCGGGAGGCCATGATAATCAAGGAGCCGTCATACTCGGCCACACTGGCTGCCATTTTGGGGTCTGACAGGCCGGAGACATCGTTTATGCAGGCGGCACCACGAGAGAGGGCATCGCCTGCGATGCAGGCCCTTTGCGTGTCTATGGAGACGGTGATCTCCAGGTTGTCCAGGATATCCGTGAGGGCGGGAAATAGCCTCTCTCGTTCCACGGCCTCACTTATGGGAGGAGAGCCTGGTGCAGTGGAGACTGCCCCCAGATCGATCATATCCGCGCCCTGCTGCTGCATGGCTGCTGCCAGGGAGAGAGCCTCATGGGGGCCAGCCACTGAGCCCTGGTAGAAGGACTCACGGCTGAGGTTGATGACGCCCATTAGCCGCACGCGCTGACTGTCTCCTACCGGGATACGTCCTACCATGCCTTCTATCAATCCCAACACCTCACAAACCGGAACATATCATTCTTTAAATTCTAATGCCCGCTCATCTGATTCCTGGATCTTCTAATGCCACTCTTGCCACGCAGATCTACTCAGACAGCCTCAGCAGGATGCCTGTTCTTCTCGCCCTCTCAATGGCGCGATCAAAGAGGATTAGCCCCAGGGCGAGGTAGAAAACGGCCAGAAATGCACCCATTGCCAGATGGTGCGGGCCGGGAATAAATATTGACCTGTAGTATTCTAAAAAGTAGGTCAGGGGCAAAGCTCTGGCCAGAGCTTGCAGCACAGGGGGAAGCACCTCCACGGGATAGTAAATTCCACTCACGAGCAGGATCAGACCGCTCAGGCTCCAGGCGGCAACATCCGCCTTCTGGCCAAAGGTGAGAATGGATATGCAGACTGTTATGCCGATGACCATGGCCATGGCGAAAACACCTGCCAGAAATATCAGCACCGGCAGAAGGCCGCCCTCCTGGAAATTGAAACCGAAGAGGTAGCGGCTAACTATCGCCAGAATAAAGAAGACCACACTGCCCCGCAAGATGCCGAAGATAGAAGCTCCAAAGACCAGATGATAGCTGTGAACCGGGGCGATGAAGGTGTTCTTGATGCTCTTGGACCACATGTCGAATAGAAGAACGTAGGCCACGTCGATCTGGGCCACCTGCAAAATGGTAAGAGCAATGGCGCCCACTAAGAGAAAGGAGACCATCGAGCCCTCCACCTTCAAGAACTGCGTGAGCAGACCAATGGATAGCAGGCTGATCATGGGCCAGAAGAACAGCTCGAAAACGGTGAAGATATTCCTCCGGGAGATGATCCAGTTCTTATAGGCAGAAGCCAGGTACTTGTTCAATTCACCTTGCCAGTTCAAGGAAAACATCCTCCAAATCGGGTTCTTTTATGATAATATCCAGGATCCTGGCATCATAAAAGAGCTTGATAATCCTGTCCAGGCTATCCGCGCTTCTGTCTATTATAATCTCCACCCGCCCTCTCTCAGCTTTTATGCCTAAAATGCCCGGCAGCTTCTCCAGGGCCGCGATATCTACCGGCCCCTCGTAAGAAACCACCACCCTCTCCCCCAGCCCCAGATGCTTCTTTAGATTCCGGGGAGTGTCCATTGCCACGATCTGACCTTTGCGCAGAAAGGCAATCCTGTCGCAGAGCATCTCTGCCTCGGGCATGTAGTGAGTGGATAAAACCACGGAAATGTTCTGCTCCTGATGAATTCTCTTTATCAGCGTTCTGGTTTTTATGGACATATCAGGATCAAGACCCGTAGTAGGCTCGTCTAAGAAGAGAAGACGAGGGCGATTGAGCATGGCCTTGGCCAGAGAGAGACGCTGCTTTAGGCCCGTGGAGAGGTTCTCGAATTTCATATCCCTAAATTCGTCCAGCTCAAAGGCATCGATCTGATCTTCCACCGTTTGGGAGAGAGCGGAGCCGTAAAGGCCGTAGAGCATGCCGTAGTGGCGCAGGTTCTCCTTCACGGTCAGGCTCCAGGGAAAGTTGGGCTTGGCTGTACTGATGTTTATGGCTTTTCGTATCTCTCCTTTATCGCGGCGCGCATCCATTCCCAGTATGAATAGACTGCCACGCTCCGGGTAGATCAAAGTGGAGAAGATAGAGATGAGAGTGGTCTTGCCTGAGCCGTTTGGGCCGAGCAGCCCGAAGATCTCTCCTGCCTCGATATCCAGGGATATATTCTGAAGAACTGTGGTGCTACTTCCAAAGAAGCTCTTGTAACTCTTGTAAATTCCCTTAGCTTCGACCGATTTCTCTGTCATTTGCCCTGCTTCTTTATTTGCTGTAATTTTCACTCAAACTTTGGCCG
>DATLBD010000050.1:0-32055 GCA_035527135.1 Methanothrix sp.
CGTATAGAAATTCCACACTCTTTGTATAAGGTCTTATCTGCAGCCAAATGCGTTTCTGATCATAAGATATTCAGAGAGCCTAAACTATTTTAAATTTATATAATTATAATAGTCTCTGTCTCTATGGTTAATAATCGTAGCGGGATGATCAAATCCCAAGGTTTACGGGAATAAACAGCAGGGTTGCAAGAAGCGCACTGGATTCTGAGCCCACTTGCGAACATCTTTTGGTTATTATAATAACTGCAGAAAGTCGTCTGATGAAATACCGGCCTGCTCAAGTATTGCCTTGAGGGTTCCTTTTCGCATTTTTACGCCAGGGTGATTGGGAATTGTCGTCCTTCGCTTGAGTGCAGGGGTTGTACCAGATCTCATGGCTTCCCTTCGCCTGACAATCAAATTCAAATCAGCTTTTTTTTAATCCCCTTATAACTTCCCGTGAGGTTAGCACAGGGATTTTCGTCATACAGTAATCGCAATCGGTATCTTGATATTTCTGACAACCCTAGCTGCAGGAGTCATCTCATGCAAAAGTGGATCACCATTGTTCAATAGATGATTCAATGAGCTTCCTGGCTACATCCTGCGCTATTTCCATCGTCTCTGCAATTGTCCGTCCTTGAGCTACCAGCCCCTGCAGAGTATCGCTAGTAGCTAGATAAACTCCTTCATCCAGCTTTTCAATCTTAATGGATAAAAGATATTCAGACAAATTAATGTACACTCCTCATTATATAATGCAGATGACTATATGATCCTTTATAAAGTTGAGGAAGAATGCCGTCCAAAAAAGCGCAGGATCATTTATACTGGCCCACTCAATTATCTTTCGCCACTTTCCCAGCACAGTAGCTACGCTCGTAGCTTGCCCTTCCCATCGTCACCATTTCGTTTTTGCACTCATGCATGATCCGTGAAATCGAATGCAAGATCACGCCCGTCAGCGCCATGAACGACCCTACCAACGTCAGTAGCACCATGAGCAGCGTCGGACCGTATTGCAGGCTTCCCCCGTGGGCGAAGATGCGCAAAAACTCCAGCCCCATCAAGATCCCGGCCCCTGCCATCAACATCCCGGGAGCAGTGAAGTAATAGAGAGGTCTTCGTAGCTCCATATCATGCAGCACCTTGAGCAGTATCCGTACTCCATGCGTCACCGGGTTCTCGGAGGAGACGCCCACATCGTAGCGCACCCCGATCTCTACCTCTTTGATGCGTAGACCCGCTGCAGCAGCGTCGGCCAGCATCTCGCTCTCGATGGCGAGGCCACTCTGCCCGAAGCGGAAAACCCCTTTGGACCACCCGGAAAAGGCCCGAAAGCCGCTCTGGCTGTCCGTGATCGATAGACCGCTATCCAGATTGGTGGCCGCGTCCAGCACCACTTGTCCCAGACGTCTGTAGAGGGGCGTGTCTTTCTTGTTGCCGTTCATGTAGCGGCTGCCGTTGACCATGTCCGCCTCGCCTCTGAGAATCGGCTGCACAAGGCGGGGGATGTCTGCCGGGTCGTGCTGGCCATCCGTATCGATGGTTACTATCACGGCATCGCTGTTGAGGGACTCAAAGCCCGTCTTCAGCGCCGCGCCCTTCCCCTGGTTCTTGGCATGACGCAGCACCTGTGCGCCAGCGATAGCTGCCACCTCTGCCGTGTGGTCACTGCTGCCGTCGTCCACTACTATGACGCGATCGGCGTATTGCTTCGTGCGAAGCACCACACTACCTATGGAAACCTCCTCATTAAAGGCAGGCAAAATGGCTGTAATTCCACCCAAGGTCCTTTACCCTCCAACAGGTTACAGGTAATTCAAAATTTGCCTTATGATAAGTTGATGAAATGAATGATGCTCTACTCGCGTTTGCGTTTCAAAAGCTGCGAAGTTCGACGCAGAATGATTTTGATATTATTACCAGGATATTTTTTTAATTTTCTTTATGTTTTTATGGTTTATTGGAGTATATTATATGTTTTTCATATGTTTTATATCCGGGCCAATGACTTTCACCACAAAACCCCCACGACTTTATGTTACTTGAGGATGAAAATGCACAGCCACTGCTGCACACACTGGCACCTCTTATCACCCTTCAATTCAGCAGCCAGCATAATATTTCCATTTGACCAGATGAAATCATATATTGACTTTTTTTTCTTTGTGAACATGCATAGATGTTAAATGTTCCGGAACATTAAATTAGGCATTACAAATCCCTAATAATTGCCTTAATTCTAATTAAGATCCTTAAGATCTTATGTGAGTACTACCGAATAAATTCGTTAAATATACAGCATATGGATTAGAGACGAATGCTTCTCTTCGCTGGCCTGGGTTTGGCCCTATTAATTGCCCGTCCTTTCAAGAGAGGCGATCTGTCAGTTCTGGCAATCGGTTTGATGCTTCCGGATATCATAGTCAAGCCCCCTGGGATTTGCTTATTCGTCACTATGAACCATGGAAGGATCTTCGCTCGCATCTTTCTCTTTTTGCTTGTCCTGGCTTCTGGCTTCCTGGCTGCATCAGCAATCCCTATCCAGGATATCAGACCTGCGTTATTGGGTGCTAGAGTGCTAATTTCACTGCCACGAGATTTTATGAGGTAATTCTCCAGTGATTTAGATCTGGCCCCTTCCGCAAGCATTTTCGGCCTATCGATTTTCCTCGATGTCATAAGCTATGTGCAAAAGCTTCTCCTGGGCCTGAGGGGTCCAAGCGTTCTGGGTGACGGAATGCCTGGGGCTGGCCCATCTTATTTACTTCGCGTAGCATATAATGAAAATCTCAGGAGCGATGTTATGTTAATGTTATGTTAGGATGAGGATTCGTGGATGCCGGGGGCAACGTAATCCCTGAGATCCAGGGGGATTTGCGTAGAAGCAGAAACGAAAACCAGGAACGCGTATCGTGCCAACACAAATTTTGCCACCATACGGTCCCATCTGGAATAGCTCAAATTATAAAAAGGGCTTCCTATGAGGATGTCGGTTCCGCCCATCTTCCAGCGGCACGTCAAGAGCCGCCACATGACCCCCCCTCAAGCTCCTTTCGTGATCTGCCCCGGCAAAGAAAAACAGGTGCTATCGAATACATCGTTGGCGTTGTATCTGAAATCTCTCTTAGTCTTTGACTCATATCATCCCAGCCACCTGAGCAGCACGAAAGCCAATCGACCGATTCCATCTTCATGTTATTTTCGAAATCCTGAGACATCTTCTTAGAGAGGAAGAATGGCTTCTGCGGCGCGCAGGTGCGGCTCTCGGCCGCGCAAGATTTCTGTTCCCACAAAAGCATTTCTAAAATCGTTCTAGATATAATAGATTTTTTAAATGAGCAAAGAAAATAAAAAGAGAAAGGAAAATCCTCTCACCTAGTAGACTCTCGGGAACTGAGCCTGGATTGGTGCCTTGAAGCAGGTGCAATCGAAGACACCTACTGCGCCCTTGAGTTTCGCGTCACCCAAATAGCTTGTAGGCATGGTAAGATAGCCTCCGAAGCAGCACGGAAGCCAATCGGAATCTTGCCTCTTCCAGTTAAATTCGAAATCCTGAGACATTTTCTTGGATAGGGAGAATGTACCAATATAGTCCTCGTCGATCTCGACGTCTGGCACTCCAATATGACCTTTGCCGGCAGCACCGATAGCATTTAGCACTCCTATATGACCTTTGCCGGTAAAAGCTGACTCCAAATTCAGCATGGTGTTTCCTGAGCTATTGAGGCTTACCAGTACATGATCATTATCGTCAGTGTACTTCTGCTTGAATGATAGCTCTCCTGATGTTTCGCTACTCAATACATCCAATTCTCGGAAGAGAGCATTCATAGAGATCCCTTCAAGGTTGGATCGATTACCTGCATAGTTCTTGAGGCAGGTCCCTTCCTGACCCTTGGACTGGAATGCAGCCGCCTGAAAGCTTCTTCCAAAATCAAAGCTGCTTGCTGCATAGACGTAATCAGTACTCTTATTGAATCTTATAAATTGCAGATCGTTGAGAGTACCTGTTAGATAATAATCATCAGTGTCGGTATTATATTTCGCCTGATTCTGAACACTATATTCCGATTCACTGCTATAATTTCCGCTTCCATGATCGAGATTTTTCAGTAACAGCTCGCTAGCTGTTAGATCCTGATAGGAGCTGAAGAACCCATTTCCTTGCACACTTTGCTCCATACTATATACGTACTTGAGCTCCTCAGTGGTAGCGCCCCAGGTAACCCCGACCAATATTGCTGACAATAATAGCCCCATCAATAGATGGTATGCTTTCATATTCTCCCTCCCAGGCCTTATAACTCTATAGGACCGACAAACAACTATTTAAAGCTTGTTTTTTTGTGATGGAATTAAAACCTTGCGGGAATAGGTCTAAGGAAGATCAATAAGTTATAAGTATTAAGTATGGCAATTTAGCAAACTTATTTATACCTAAATTACGTAACTTATGATTTGAATAATAGAATAATCTGAGAAGAGGGAATTTGATTTGCTATCATCCATGCTAAGCACAATGAGCACTACGTCTTCTGTGGTGAGTGCCGTCTCCACGATTGGCGTATCAGAGGTCAGCGTCATATCAGTCATTTGCCTGATTGCTCTCCTTAGTGCATCCGAGATTCTATCGGCATCCAAGATGTGGAATAACCGCCTGTCTACAATGCTTAATCTAGCGATAATCCCTCTGGTTCTGACATTCTTCCTGATAGTAGGTTATAAGGTACTGGATGTCATAAATTCCTGAGGCAATGGCCCTCAACTCTTAGAGCCTATCATTTTTTTGCTAACTTTTTAGCTTGTTTTTCTTCTCAGGCTTGATTTTTCTTGGCGTCTTCTTGAATACATATGCATACAGCATAAATAAGAGCCCTGGGACTCCAATTAAATAAACAAGTGCCCATGAATTAAGAGGTGCTACCAGGAATAGGGATATGTTCGTAACGCCGTGAGCTACGGCGATGATGGGCAGGCTCTTGCTTATCCAGAAGAGAAGACCGAAGACTACTCCCGCAAAGGAGACATAGATTAGCTCCTGCGGCATATGATAGCCACTGTGCATGAAGCCGAAGATGATGCTAGCCGCTAAGAGTCCCGCTGCAGAGCCTATACGACTCTCCAATACCGTCTGCAAGGCCGAGCGAAAGACGAACTCCTCAACCACTCCTACGAATAATATCATGATAATTGAGAGGATCAACACATTCTCGGCATTAACACTGGGCAGAAGCATTCCAGGTCGTAGCACATTATACTCGCCCCACCCTAAAGAAAAGCCCACGGCCACAGCGAGAGGCAGGTAGAACCAGAAGCCATTGAAGGTTATTCCTGCCTCAGATCTGCTTAAAATCCCATCTTTCAATATTAAATAGATGGGCAGAAACATGGGAGCATATATGAGTGGGTATGAGTATAGAGAAACGGTAAAAAAAACCGGCATCGCAACGTTCAATAACCTGAAAAGCGGCAGTAGCAGCAGAATAGGATAAATTCGATTATCACTATATATAGCAATTAAAACCAGTAATATCAGAATGAGAGCATGAACTGTAGTTGCTGCCTCCATGTGGCCTGTGAAGATAAGCATCTCGGCTACAATGATAAGAGATATCGGCAGTGCCTGCCAGATATAGTGATTACTGCTCAGAAGCTTCACAAAGAAACACTCTGCAAACCGGATAAATAACTCCTGCGCTCAAGAGATTAAAAAAAAGATATTGGCGGCCGCCGTCCATGCTGACCTTTGTCAATTGCTTATTGATAGGCCGTCCAAGGCGATTTTATCCAGCCGCACCGTTCCGTTCTGAGCCTTGACATCTATGGAATAGTTTCCGGCCGGAAATCCTGTCGTATTGATGCTCAAGTGGAAATTGCCGTTAATGAAGATCTTTTTGACCAATGTCATAGTCAGATCAACCTGTGAGACGTTGGCAGCATCGCCGAAGATCCTGGCATCGTAGATACCGGGCGAGATGAGATCGGAATCGTCTGTAGCAACTCCCTGATCATCGGCAACTGCCTGATGACTTACCCACATCCTTATAAACTTGCCCTCCCAGATTGTGCTCGAATTGGTGCCGCTCCCCTGGGTTTTTTTCAGGCCTATGTTCAGGTTCTTTACTCCAGAAGCGGTGACTGTGAAGTTGTTGGGTTTATTGGGAAGATATGCGTCCTCAACGTCATAAGCGTATCCATACTTAGAGCCGGTGACGTTAAACTGTGATGAGATTGGTGGTATGCGAATTCCCAATATATCCAGGCTGTACCTTCCTGAGATAACTGGTAGTGTCCTTCTGATAGAAAATTTTAGAAGAAGCTCGCCAATGCCTGAGCCGGATATCGTCTTCTCCTCAGAAAGAGGAATCGCG
This sequence comes from Methanothrix sp., assembly GCA_035527135.1. Lineage (GTDB taxonomy): Archaea > Halobacteriota > Methanosarcinia > Methanotrichales > Methanotrichaceae > Methanothrix. The sequence goes on from DATLBD010000050.1 coordinate 6,357, forward strand.
AATTGGCTGAAATTGTAGGCCGATGTTAGAAAGGCTTTCGGAATATACTCGCATATGGTCATTCCCGTTTCAGAGCTTCCATAAGCGAGAATCAAATTCCTAAGGGAAAAGTTGCCGCTAGATCCATATTGCTGGATAGACTTGCCTTCGAATTCCAGCCGCATCTTATTACGACCAGGTTTCAGATTCACGTGGTCAATAGACCATGCCACATCTCTGTCCTTTGAATCATACAGGTAGCCGCTAAGGGTATATTCACCCGGATGAAGAACATATACGTCTGCATCGATCGCCAGAAGGTCGTATAGACCATCTCCATTGATATCTATACCATGATCCTCATAGTCACCAGTCAGGCGGGGCGCGATCGGTTTTAGGAGTGTACTGTCCTTGTCATTCAATGCCAAGGCTAAGCCGCAAAATGAACTCAAAACCAGCATGGCAGTGATTGCCATAAGCACAAGCCAAACGATGTTTGCCTTATGTCTGCAAAATACAGCCCGGCCCGTATCATCACTATAGTGCAAAGGCATAGAGGACAATTGGCTTTAACCCATATAATTACTTAATGCCAACGAATCTAGCTTTGAGGCCAAAAAAAGATAAAAAATGAAGGTTATTGCTTATAATTAGCTTGGAAGAGGAGCTCTAATCTCAGATTGCCCGGTATTCCCGCAAGTTTCTTCGCTCGGAATCTCAGTTGTGTCCACAGGTACAGCATAAGGCGCAAGTGCTGACGCAGCGGCTGCAGGCACAGCCGGCACTAATGGCGCACCTGGGCCTAAGGTGAAAATCCTCTTTGTGATGCTGCCGTCGCAATCTAACGTCCAGGTTATAGTGTCACCAGTCGTGTAATTCATCAAGGTCTGATTAAGCCATACTGTACTCGTAGTATTATAGGCACAGGGATAGCAGACCTTAAGTGATAATTGCAGCAACGTGTCCATGAAAGTGTAACACATTGACCTATTGTACGTGGTGTATTCTGTATCTAGTCTTCTATTATTCGCATCATCTTCAAAACTGTCAGTTACCAGGTATCCACTCGCATCAAGTGTTTCGCTCAAGACTTCGCCGCTCTCAAACTTGTATGTGCATGTGTTTGGAGCATTTTCCTTATTGCAGCTAGATGTTGCAGCTCCTTTGTTTAGCGCGAACTGCTCGCTTACGGAGATGGTAGCAACCAGCTTTTCCAACATTATCGGCCTCATTTGCTCCAGGTTATTTATAATTTCTGAGGTTTTATTCTCTTGCTGGCCATAAACTGTGGAAACACTAAATAGTAGCATCAACAGCGCGATGCCCATAATCTTAATTCTCATATGCTTCATTATTCACAGCTCCTAATTGCCGTCACATTTCCCGCGATTATTATCTGGAAAGAGATGGCAAATTGAAGCACCGAATCTTTCAATAATCCAGTGTCCCAAATTGATGAAATTCCTTCTTTCTATAAAGCCCGTTGTCCAATAATAAATACTTTTACCCCAGGCAACTCTTTTGATAAGGTTCGTCAGGATTTCTCCAACTTTTTTTTTCATCTTAATTGCTATTTTTTAAATGATATCTGTATCCTGCATTCATTTAAAATTTTCTTTTTGAGTTTTTTTTATTATGTTGGTTGATTAAAAACACGAAATGGCCTTAATACCTTGAATAATCACGATTTTTGCTTTATTGGCGTTTGATAGAAATCCTTAAATTAATTAAGGATATTTGTTATGTTGTGATCCCAAGATTCATTCCAATTTGGATAGTCGGAGTGTTGGTCTTCCTGCGGATCCTATTGATTTTTTCATGTAATGCTGAAGTGGCGACCGACCTTTGGTTTCTAGTATCCAGTTATGAGGATCCTAAGATCAATAGTTACGATCTTGCTATGTTTATTACTGCCCATGGCTACCAAGCAACTCCTCGAGAGGATTATGTGGCAATGACGATTTCGGGCAAAGAGTTCTACCTGGCTCCAAACGATGCTTCCCCGGGCCTCGCAGATATCTTGATGGCCCCGCCAAAAAGATCTGAGAAAACCCACCCGGATGATACGACCAGAGAAAGCAAATCCCAACCCGTGAGGGTTAGTTATAGCCTCGAAATAAAGAAAGACACAACCTACACCAAAACGAATAGTCGCGAGTTTAGAGAGACCATCCGTAATGCTGCTCTTTTTCCATTGACCCCATATGGTATGTGTTTCGAAGGGTCTAGTAGAATGGGCAAGATCTACACCAGTCTTGGATACAACCTGGTATACATGTATAATCCAGACAATCCCCCTGGGAGGGGGCACGAATGGGTACTGGTGGAGGATGATAAGACTGGTAACACGTGGCAAGCCGTGGATAGCTATTACGGCATAATGGACATCAGTGATTATTATAGAGCACCCTACTCCTTCCCAAAGCATGATGATATAAAATTGATACTTCCTCAATGGGTAATCTGAATAAGATTGGTAAACGGCCTTAATTCTCTGCAATATCAATCACATTCGCTATCCTTATAACTATCTATTCTATACGGAGTTGAATATATGAGGAATTCGACGATGAAATATGCGATCCTAGCGTTCTCGCGACTCGTTCTTGATAATTGCAGTCTAAATCAGAATTTATGCAAAAGATGATTGATACTAGAAGGTATTTATTATGGTAGATAGTTGAAGCTAAATAAGAACATGCTTGGGTTTGGATAATATGCAGAAAATAAATAAATACAGAGAATTATCAGACGTTAAACGCGTGATATTTAATAATATAACCTTCATATTTATCACTATAATTTGTTTCAGCATTTTGGGGCATGCCTCACCGGTAACCTTCTCGGATGAAATCCACAATCAAACCAACCTTTGCCATAAGGATTTGGCAGGGATAAATTTGAGTGGGGCCCAATTGAGTCAATCCGATATGTCTCACGCGAGGCTTAATCACTCTGATCTATCAGGCGCTTTTCTCAAATCTGCTTGCTTTACCGGCACAGATTTAAGTTATGCGAGCTTAGCGGGAGCAAATCTAATTGCTGCAGATATAAGAGGGGCAAATCTAACAGGAGCAAACCTATCATTTGCAGATTGCTCTCGAGCTTATTTGGAAAATGCTGTTCTTGTAAGATCCAAACTGGTCGATTCAATCTTCACAGGGTCATATATATCCAACTCAGATCTTACTTTGGCAGACCTTTCCAGATCAGATATGAGAAGATGTGAGATTGTCAACACGACGCTCTTTGAAGCTAATCTTTCCAATGTAAACCTCGCGGAAGCTATGCTGTCCAAAGTCAACATGAAGAGAGCCAATCTAAGGAGCGCAGATTGTACTGGCACAAAATTTCAATATTCTGATCTTACGGATGCGGATCTTACGGGCACCCGGTTAGTAAATGCCGACATGAATGGTATCAATATGACTGGCATCTATTTGAATTCTGCAAATATGCAAGGTGCGCATTTGAATTATGCAAACCTAAGTGGTAGCTATCTTCACGAGGGAGTGTTTACCAGAGCCGAATTTTCCGGAGCCGACTTGAGTCATGCAGAATTGAGCGGCTCCGATCTCACCAGGTCTCGTATGATGTGGGCTGATCTGAGAGGCGCGAATCTAAATGATGCCAGTCTCCTCTATGCAGATTTAACTGAGGCCAACTTGGCAGGGGCAACATTGCAGCGAGCGAAGTTGACCAACATAGTCCTATTTAACGCAAACCTAAGCCGCTCCGACATGAGAGGCATTAATGCCTATAATATCAAATTTAATGGAACAAATATGCGTAAGGCTAATTTGCAGATGAATTCCTTTGAAGATATTGAGTTTGTGAATGTCGATCTTAGGGAGGCAAATCTTCAGGGCACTATTCTAGATAAATGCAAAATGAAACAGGTGAATCTATCAGGTGCAGACCTAAGTGGTGCAACACTGAGCTCGGTGACTTTTGAGGACGTTGATCTCCGTGGTGCCAACCTGGTAAGGATGAAGTGCGATAATAGCACGCTGCAGCAAATAGCCTCGGCAATTTCACGAAGGGAAATAAATCTTGAAGGCGCAACCATGAGCGATGATCTGTTGGCAAAGCTGGGAGGCAAGTGATGTCAGAGGTCAGTTGCTAGAAGAGGCATAGTCAGTCTAGAAAGCCATAAATTGTCCTAAAGCTATTAATCCCTCCTATGAGAAGATTGATGGCTTTGCTATTGCTATTATGCGTTTCTCCTCCGGGCACGTGGGCAGATGATCAAGTATCGGAGGCTTTCCACAGTGATCCAATCGAGGGGCGATGGATCGCCCCAGAAGGCACGAATCTGATCAAGATCCCGCATTTGGCTTTCAGCCAGGGGAATAATTGGAGCTCTTCCTTTGATAGTATTCCCGTTTATGTCGAGAATCAGACAATAAGAGGAGCCTTCCGGGGTGCAAGCGAGGGAGCGGGCTCATGGGTCGAGGTGGGGATCACACAATTCGACATCTCTGAATTCTTATCCGTTTTCCAGGCGACGGACAGACGGGTCAAGATGGAAGGAGATGTATCGCGACAAATACTAAACAGCACGGCAGATGCGTCCTTCACCCTCGACGGCCTTCCCGCCGGCATGTATACTGCCTCAGTCTTCGATGAGAACAGCTCTGCGGTGCTCTCTGCCACGCCATTATTAGTCACGATGGCTGATTTAACGTTGCAGATGCCCTCCAATATCACAGCAGGCGATTATGCAAAGCTAAAGGTGAATATGTCCCTTGCCGAAGGCCGGGGCGCTTATCAGAGCAATAACCTGAGCAGAGTATTCGCCGCCATCATGATTTCATGCAGGGATTATGAAAACACCAGCCTGAACATTTCCGGCAACGGCACAGAAGGAAGCCTGAATTCCACGCTGTCTCTTAAAGACAAATCCATGCAAATGCAGGGGCTTCCAGCCATATCCTCTGATCTTCTCATGAAGGTTCTCTATCTTCTCCCGATGAATAGTGCCATAGGAATGCAGGAGTCTAATGAATCAAAAACGGAAATCTTGCTGATAACCGACCGGGAATGGGAAAAGGGAAGTTATATTTTGACCTGCGGTGTTTACTCTCCGGGAATGGGATTATTGGGGCTGAAACAGATGTCTGTAGAGGTAATTTAATGAAAGGTGTGCCGATACTAATTATCTTCACACTTTTATCTATCTGCTCGGCCTTTGATCTCTCGCCCGCCCATCCGAGCCCTGGCGATAAGATCACTCTTACCGGCACCGCGTCTCCGAGCGAGGAGGTATCTTTGCGCTCTAGCTTCACCATGAACTTGCCGGTGGCTGCGGGCCAATACGAATACGAGACCAGCGTGGAGATTCCCCAGAAACCTAATCGCTTTAAAGTTACGGCCAGAAATGTGCAGGACTTCAATGCAGGTGTCAAGCTGGGCATCTGGATCACCAAGAGCTTTCCCGCCAGCAGCGGAACGGCAAGTATCTCCCAGTCGGACGTGCCACCTGGCAGATACAGCCTGAAGATGTTTGGAGAAGCGCAGCCTGGATCAACCGTGGTTCCTGTGGAAGTGGTTGCAGAAACAAAAATTGCGGCTGACTCCAGCGGAAAATACACACTGGATATTGACACATCCGGCATTCCTGCCGGCGATTATAGAATTGAAGGAGCTGGAGACTCGAAGACAATCCATCTTGGAGGCGCTGGCTTGGTCAGCACATCGACTTCGTCCAACGGCAATGGATGGAGCGGAGATGGAGATGACAATAATAACAAGGCATCATCAGCAAAACAGGCGGCAAAACCTGTGCCCATTAATCGCGAAACTGTCTCGTGGTATGCCCAGCAGACCGGCCTTACGATAGAAAACTCCAGTCAATATGATGAAGCAGAAAAACTTCTCAAGAAGAGGCTCTCTGGAGGCTATTGGAAGATAATTGCCCGGGGCGATCCGCTCACTGAAGAGGCAGGCGACTGCCTGCAGGAGTATTGCCTGGTCAGAGGTGTCGATGCCTGCACAATTTGCAGAGAAAAAGATATCATCCTAAATGGGAATCAATCCTCGAAGTATTCGGACCGAAATGAGCTGAGACCTTCTTCTTCTCCCAAAAACCAGAGCCAACAAACTGCAGAGCCGATGGAAGAGAAAGGCTTATTGAGCAGGTTCACTGATTGGATTAGTGGATTGCTTGGCATGCATTAGGGAGGGGGAGAGATACATCAAATCAATATGTTAAATAAGCTGGAGCAGATCCCCTCGGATCTGCTTACAGCGATAATTCTAGCACTAGCGACGCTGGTCTTCACTCTTACGCCATTGTCCGATCTTCCTGTGCGTATCCCCCTGGGCCTGTTCATGGTGCTCTTTGTGCCGGGTTACACGCTCATCGCTGCCCTTTTTCCAAAAATAGGGGATTTGGATGGAATTGAGAGGACCGCCCTGAGCTTTGGCTTGAGCATTGCCGTGGTGCCGCTCATCGGCTTGGGCCTTAATTACACTCCCTGGGGAATTAGGCTTATTCCTGTGGTCGTCTCTCTGGCCATCTTCACCGTGGCCATGGCGGCTGCGGCCTGCTGGCGGCGCATGAATCTACCTGCAGAGGAGAGGTTCTCCATTCATTTCAAAGAGACAATAAACTCCCTGAAGACTGAGATCTCGGCGGATGATAAGAGCCGTCTGGATAAAGCCTTAACAATAATATTAATAATAACTATACTTATCTCTATCGCTGCTCTGGTCTACGTCATAGTTACCCCAAAACAGGGCGAGAAGTTCACGGAATTTTATATCCTGGGGCCGGGAGGAAAGGCCTACGACTACCCGACAAGCGTTCAGGTGGGAAATAAGAGCACCGTGATTGTGGGCGTAGTAAACCACGAATATGCGCCGATCAATTACACCATGCAGATTTCTTTGAACAACACCCCTATGGACAACACCACACGTAAAGACAATTCCAGGGACGATTTCAGGTTCATATATCCTGTCATGAGCATGAATCTGACGCTTCCGCATAACGAGACCTGGGAGAGGCCTGTAACTTACGTTCTCAATCATACCGGCGACAGCCAGAAACTGGAGTTTTTGCTTTACAAAGAGGGAAACTTCACCGGTCCTTACAGGGATCTGCACCTCTGGGTGAATGTATCTCAGAATGGATAAAATCTGTTAGATTAGAAGAATAAGTCTACCTGTACCGGGTAAGTTTTTCCGGCCGAAAATAGATCGGAAAATTCCCTAGATACTTTTTAAGGATCCTTGGCTTTGGGCTTGCTGATGCCTTCTTTCTTCTCCTCTAGCTCTAGATCCTGCGTGCACCGGCGTCCGTTGGTCGCTCCCCTGACCAGGATCTTCTTTCTGACCTCATCCACTTCATCTCGAAACTGCATAAAGTCTTCAAAGCAGCCCATGATCGTCTCCTTTGTCGGCCTTTATTCACGACCATTATTTATATTAGGTTCTCATTCCGATGGTTTTGAGAACACATAGCTGGCAATCCAGGAGTGATGGGATGAATGAGCTGATCGGCAAGGCGGTTCATAAGGCCTCCCAGGAGGAGATTTTTCAGGCCCTGGCCTACGCCGCATTAAAGGCCCGGGCGGGCAGAATTGCCCCCAACCAGATCATCAGGACTGGCGAGTATGAGCTGCTGGTGGCCGAGGATGAAAACGGCGACGGACTGGTGGTGCAGATCATCCTGCCCCTGGAGCCAATGGAGGCCATGGTCCTGGCCAAGGCGTGCAAGCTGGACGACTCAGTCGGCGGCTGGAGCGATCACGAGCGGCGGGAATGGCTGGCTGCCTTCTGGGGAGAGCTGGCCCGGTATTTGGCCAAATGGAAGTATATCAAGATGCGACGAGGTCCGGGCGAGAACATGACATTCGAGAAAGCGGTTAGCAGGTGAAGCTGGGAGATGCGAAAAGGTTATGATCTATGCAGCGGAAGACCTGAATCTGAGATACCAATCGGCGTTGAATCGTCAAAGAGGTGAAACCAATTAGCCTCATCGATGAAATTAAAAAGAATGTTTACGACCGCAACTATCGGCTGACTTTTCACGCCCGCGCCAGGATGTTTGAAAGGCGCATCTTCAACAGGGACCTGGTAGACTTAATAATCAATGGAGATATAATAGAGGAGTATCCGGACAAGGAGCCGTGTCCAGCAGTTCTCATAATGGGGCTTGTGTCCGGCCGTCCGTGTCACGCAGTTGTGGCCTGCTGCCAAGACCACTTGCGGATCATCACAGTATATTGGCCAGATGAAGAGAGATGGATAAATTACTGCCTGAGGAAAAACGAATGATTCCAGATACTTGTGGTTGCTGCAAGGGCAAGCTGCACGAAGGGAAAAAGGAATTTGTTGTTAAAGTAAAGAACGAAGTAGTAGTCATCAGAGACGTTCCTGCCCTTGTGTGTGATTGCTGCGATGAGGCGTATATCACTCCTGAAATCTCTGAAAAGATAGATGAGGTTATGGAGGAATTTTTCGCGGGAAAGCTCTTGGCAAAGCCTCTAGCGGCGGGAGAAGTGGCGCTAAAGGCATAAGCCTGATTCAAGCGATACCAGAGCCATGCGGCCACGCTTGTGCACGTGTGGACTGCGGGTTCGTGCGGCTTTGAGGATGCCGTTGCCCGGCAGCGGAGGCCCGCGAGTTGGACGGCTCACCGGAGGGCAGGAGCGATCACGATAGACGGGAGTGGCTGGGCTGCCTTCTGGGGAGTAGCTGTCGCGATATTTGGCCAAATGACGGGAGATCAAGATACGACGGGATCCGGGCGAGAACATGACTTTCGAGAAGGCGGTTAGCAGGTGAAGCCTGCCGAAGCCATCGCCCCTAATATTCTATGGGTGGTGATTGATTCTCCACAGGCACATCATATCTAAAGCGAAATCTAACTCATAGCTCCTTTCTTCTGGTAATTGTGACAAAATTATATTCATCTAGTGCTTTGAGGGGATTTCTTCTTATCCTATATTCCTCATCCAAAATCATAACTTGTCTCTTGGTTATTTTCATAAAATGGCAATAAAGATCCCCATCTCCACATTTTTTTATTTTATATGATTTCTTGTATGCTGCTGCAATTTTGGCATCCCAAAGGGGAAAAAAGCGTGGTGCTAACAGGTGCAAGCATTTTGCCGCACCTGTTTTCCCAAATGGTTCTTGAAATTCTTGAAATAGAGTTTTTACCATTTCAATATCGTCTTCACAATAGCTCTCAATGGAGCGTTGCCTAAGATCGCTAATGAGTTGATTATGTTTCTTCAAGAGTTCTTTGATACTAGGTAGAATTCGCTTACTTGCGGAGGGATTAAATCTAAAATAGGCTTGATTCCACGTTTCTAGGAGAATAGCTATGGCGTCAGCCAAATTCACATCCTTCGTCTTTTTATGCATGGTGAGGTTAACTAATTCAGTAGCGACTCGATAGAAAACATCCTCGGTCGAAACTTCGTTATAATAATATTGATGGGCCTTTCGAGATCTTGGACTGTTGGCACTTCTATTATGTCATCCCCTCCTCTAGCGATTAATCTAATCTAAAATAACTCATCCCCCATCCCCCAGAGTATAATAGATATACAGAGTAGAATAGAGATATCCTTTCCTCTACGATTTTGATAATGAACTAGATAAATAAATATGAACATGCCAGGATTTATCCGGCATGACAAATTGGATCACCCGAAACATGAAAAAGACTCTTAGATACTCAGTCTTACTAGAAATTAGGGGCCGGGACCGGGATTCGAACCCAGCTCGAGGGATCCACAGTCCCTCAGGATAACCACTACCCTATCCCGGCACGCCACAAATGCAGTCTACTGCAAGGAGATAAAACTTTCCCCGGAATAGGCCCGCCCTGTGACATCCACCACCAGAGATACAAGATCCTCCAGGCGGTTGATGTAGTAGACCTGGCCCAAGCTTGCCAGGGTTTCCTCAACATGTTTATCCCTGTATTCCTGGTCGATGCAAAAGAGCACGAACTTGCCCGCCGCCGAGGCTTTTTTGATGGAATCCCATTCCTGGTAGAGGTTTTGGATGTGCGTGTCGGTGATGCACAGTATCAGGCATCCGGGGCGCGCCACGGCCAGCTCTCTAATCGCCTTTCCAGGTATGTGGGTGCGCGTGCAAAAGAACTCCACCAGGACATCCTCCACGACGTTAAGATCTCGCGTCCAGGGGGCCACAAGATACTTTTCGCTGAAGTTTATGGCCGCGACCATTGCCCCCTTGCTGTGGGCAAACCAGCAGGCTTTAAAGGCGGCTAAGGTCGCTTTGTGGGTCTTCGTTCCCATCTTTGGCCCCTCCATGGAGCGGCTGCTGTCCAAAACCACAAGCAGATCTGGCACAGCCTCGCCCACGGGCGCAAGTCGGCCCGTCTCCTTTCCTCTCTTGTAGGTCGAGACGCCTGGGATAAGCCGGGGGGCGAGGCTCAGGGAGTAGGCATAGTCCAGCTCACTGCAGGGGTCAGTCAGCCTCCACTTGACCGGCGCGGAAGGGTAGCTCTCGCTCCTGGAGCGGGGCGTCTCCCGGATCTCAATGCAGTAGCTCTGATCGCGATACCAGCGCTTTAAGTCCCCTTTAAGGCCCAAGACGGCCAGCACCTCTTCGTACTGCCCGAGGTCGAGGCCCGCAGCACAGGCAAAGGGAAGAGCGTCAGCGTTACCGTTCAAGATCTCCTGGCATCTGATCTGACCGCGCCCCAAGATGCCAGGCAAGAACGGCTCCAGGATCTTTGCCATCTGGCGGCACTGTCTCTGCCAGAGGCTCTTGTCTCTGATGCCAGGAGAAAAGATCCTTCCCAAAAGATCCACCTCCGGCCGCGAGCAGGATGGCAGATCTGCTCCCCAGTAATCTTTTAAAAATCCTAGAATTACCCTGTCCAGGGGCATAAGATCGCCCTGCAGAGAAAGCCTCTGCCAGCCCATCAGCACCTTCTCTTCATCGACGGAGCTTCTCTCCAGCCGGAAGGAGTCCACCACAATATCCGAAAATACATTTACCAGGCTACGCGCCCGGCTGATATCGGGCAGCTCTAGGCCCTTTAATGCCGCGAGAGCCAGCAGGCCGGCCTCGTCCATGCAGCGAGGGCAGAAGATGTAGTGGACGATGAGATGATCGAAAAGATTTTCCAGATAAACAGGTCCCAGAGCCAGCATCTGGCTGTCCAATTTTATCTGGTAATTGGAAAAAGGAAACTCGCCTGCACTCTCCGGCAGCCCCAGGCGGGGCAGGGGGAGAAGTGGCCAGTGCCAGTTCTGGCGAGATTTATGCCAGACGTCACTCCATTCCCAGGACATCATCCGCCGCCTCAGGGCCAAAGCTTCCTGCCATGATTGTCCCTCCCTTCTTGCGCCACCCTGCTCTTGCTGCCGCCTTTCCCAAAACCTGGATCTTGCCGCCGCTCATGAGAATCCCCAGATATTCACCGGCATCACCCCGCACGTAGAGGCTGCCGGAGCGCATGAGCCACCCAGCTCTCTCGGTGCAGCTTCCCTGAACGACTATCCTGCCTCCTGAGTTGCCCAGGCCCACGAATTTGCCGGCATCGCCCTTCACCACGCCATAGCCGCCGCGCATGTTTCGGAAGGCATAATCCCGGCAGCCCGCTGCAACGATCCCTCCTCCACTCATCTCTTGGCCCAGATAGTCGCCGGCTTTTCCCTGCACCAGGATCTTGCCGCCTTTCATCCTCTCGCCCACGTGGTCCTTGCCCTCCTGCAGGATGATGGTGCCCTTCACGAGCTCCAGGCCCGCATAATCTCGGGAAGGCAGAAGCAAGGGTGCAGCGCTTCTCTCGGCGGCCAGACTGGAAAGATAACCCCAGAGCAGCCTGTACTTCTTTCCCGGATCAGCGGAAATGAGCAGTTCGAGCTGGCTATTATCTTCCGGCACAAATTCCTCCACTGCGGCGCGCGAGGGCTTCACTCCCACCTGATCGGCCAGATCCTCCAGGCTGAAGATCATATCCCCCTGACGCGTCTTTAGCCTGCGACCGGACGCTTTTCCCTGATAAGCGGCATCCATGAATCGGACAAGCTTCATCGCATCTGCTCCAGATGGGGAATGAAGTCCAACCGGGCGATGGGATCGTCAAAAGTCGATAATTCCTCTAAAGCCTGAGCCACGGGAAGCTCTCCGTCCACCGCCCGGGAGAAGATCAGGTTCATCTCTGCCCTCTCATTCATGGTACGGTTTATGCTCTTTTCCACAAGCTCTGCCACATAGGCCAATTTTCTGGCGCCAAAATAAGGCGGCCTCTCCAGGATGGATCGCAGAGGAGTGGTCCTGTGCCAGAGAATATAAGGAGCTACAGCCTTGAGAACCAGCAGGTCGGCATCTCTATCCAGCAGATAGGCAAAAGCCCGGCAAAAAGCCCTCAGATCCTGCCGCACTCGGTCGGACAGACCCTCATCCACCTGCCAGCAGATGGCCTCAGGATTGTTATGATAGTGGCAACCGGAACACAGGCCCAAAGATGGCTTGGCGGCGGAAAGCTGCGTCTTGTCGAAGGAGGGGGCTCGCTCGCAGAGGGTAAAGTCCCGCAGCAAACAGAGTATAGCCAGCTCCACCTGACTGCTAAGCGGCTTTTCCGCCACATTTTCCGGCAAGCACGAAAACTCCTGCGGCGTGAAGCGGGGCAGCATGCTCGCCAGATCCCGAACCTCCTGCTCTCGCTCGGAGAGGAGAAGGCCAGCCAGAAAATTAGGCTGGGCGGCGGGCACACAGGCTGAGATTCTATCCAGCAGGGCCTCGTCCAAGGAGTAAGTGGCAGAAAATTCAGGATTCATGGTGGCAAAGTAGCATGTGTCTCCCGGTTGGCAGACCTGTCCGGCGTAGCTGATCTTTCTCTTTTGTAGTATCTCCAGGAATAGGTTCTGCTTGCCACTGGGAAAGCGATTGATCTCATTGATGAGCTTCCATCTCGATTGGGCCCAGGCCGTCCAGAGCACCTGCGTAGATCCTGTGCAGGCGGCGGTCCATTGCCTGGGATCAAGAAAGCCCACAATCTTTTCTTCCGTTTGCTCTGGATGGCCGGTCACCATCAGATCTTCTACCTCATCCAGGTTCATTGAGAGAAAGGAAGAGCCCAGCAGGTTGACTAGAGTGGTCTTGTTAGCGCCCATCCCGCCATAGAGGAGAACGGCACGGCCCCTCAGGCAGGCATTAGCAAGACAAAAGTAAAGCTGAGCATTGACCCTTTGCTTGCCGACGGCAAGATCCTTTCTGCCCACATGCAGCCGCAGCTCCTCCAAGGATGCTATGAGGAGCTGTATCTTTTTGAGAGGATCTGGCATAAAAAGAGGGCTACGGTGTCTGCTATATTTAAAATAAGCGAATTGATGATGCAAATTAAAGATAATTGAGTGCAGATGGAAGGATAAAGAGGAACAGCAAAAGTCAGTGATGTAGGAGGGATAAAAATGCTTGACTTTTGCCAATCGTGGGTACGACGCTTGACGAATATAAGCCTTTCGCTTTAGGCGATCGACGTGGTTGCCTGGAAAAGGCCTATCATGAGAGGCTTTGTCAAAAGATTTAGCAAGAATAAAGGGAGGGAAGCAAAAGTCGATTCCTTGGGAGGGAATATGTATCTCTCGACTTTTGCTTAATAACCTAACGACATTAAACGAATATAAGATTATCGGCCTGAAATAGCTAATCCAGCATCCTGCAAGAAGGAGGGAGGCAAAAGTCAGCTTTTTAGGAGGGATTGATGGTCGTCGACCTTTGCCTAAGCATACTACGACATATGACGTTATAAGCCTTTCGGTAGTGTTTGAAAGCTATAGAGGCCAAAAGCCGATGATGCAGGGTATGCCAAATTTAAGCTATAATTAGGAGGGGGAGCAAAAGTCAATGAATAGGAGGGATTAATTGAGCTTGACCTTTGCCTAATACTAATACGATCATCAACGTATATAATTGTTTCTACAAAGGGCAATTGCCGAAGAGAAGCGAAGCCGGACTTTTCATTTGCAGTTTCCCAGACCCGGCAGGCAAAAGAGTCATTACATTTGCCGCAAATATAGTAAATTATGATCTATACGATTACACTCAATCCGGCGCTGGACCGCACCCTTTGGATTCAAAAGGTACGCGATGACGTATCAAACCGCATCTTGGAAGAAAAAAGCTTCGCCGGTGGAAAAAGCGTTGATGTCTCTAAAGTGCTCAAAAACCTGGGAGTGGAGAACATAGCACTAGGATTCATTGGAGGCTTCGCCGGACGAGAGCTGGAGGGCAGGCTGCTCAACGAGGGTATTCAAACCGATTTTGTTCATGTCTCGGGCGAGACGCGCACCAACATCATCATCCATGAGAAGGAGACGGGAAAGCAACTGGCTTTCAATGCCCGCGGCCCCGAGATAAGGCCGTCCGAGCTTATGGAGTTCATTGAGCTGCTGGAAAGGCTGCCTTGCAGCGATCTAGTCGCCATCGGAGGCAGCCTTCCCCTTGACGTCACTCCTGAGATCTACATAAAGATTATAGCGTTAGTGAAAAAGTGCCAGTCCACAGTAGTTCTTGATGTGGACGGCGAAGCCCTTCGCGCGGGAATTCAGGCTCAACCCGATGTTATCAAGCCCAATATTCATGAGCTGTCCGAGCTGGTTGGCAGAGAACTCAAGGGGCTGGATGAGATTTGCGCTGCTGCCAGAGAGATCAACCGGCAGGGCGTGAAGATAGTTCTCGTATCCATGGGCGGGAAGGGCATCCTGCTGGTCTCGGAAGGCCAGGAGTATCTGGCCGTGCCGCCTAATGTGAATGTCGAGAGCACCATTGGAGCAGGGGACTCCTCGGTTGCAGGCTTTATATCCGGACTGATTCAGGGCAAGGATCTGAAAGAGTGCCTAATCTATGCCGCAGCTGCCGGGACGGCCACCACTTTGTATCAGGGAACAGCACTCTGCCAGAAGGATGATTTCGAGCGTCTGGTGCCTCAGGTGAAATTGACAGTTCTTTCGGAGAGAGCATAAGGCGAAAAAAGGTGAGTGAAATGGCAGACAATAAAATCATGGTTCCAATGGATGTACCGGTAGAAAGCCATTCCAAATATGTTGAAAACTATCTAAATATCACCAAAGGCAGCGGACGATTGATGCTCTTTGCCGGAGATCAGAAAGCAGAGCACCTAAATGACGATTTCTTTGGGCCGGGGATAGACCCACAGGATAATGACCCTGAACACCTCTTCCGCATTGCGACAACAGCTAATATTGGCGTTTTTGCCACTCAGCTCGGCCTCATCGCTCGCTATGGCGTTGACTATCCGGATGTGCCGTATCTGGTTAAGCTCAACTCCAAGACCAATCTGGTGAAGACGGCCCAGGCAGAGCCAAACAGCCCCCAGTGGATCGATATTGCCCAGGTTGTCGATTTTAAGGAGAGCTCGGAATTGCACATTTTGGGCGTGGGCTATACCATCTATCTGGGAAGCGAGCATGAAGGAGAAATGCTGGCCCAGGCGGCAAGGTTGGTATTCCAGGCCCATCAGGCGGGGCTGGTGACGGTGCTATGGATTTACCCCCGCGGCAAAGCGGTAAAGGACGAAAAAGATCCACATCTCATCGCTGGTGCAGCAGGAGTTGCCGCAACACTAGGAAGCGACTTTGTTAAGGTCAACTATCCTCAGAAAACAGGCCAGGATTCGGCCCAGATCTTCCGGGAGGCTGTGCTGGCGGCGGGCCGAACCAAAGTGGTCTGCGCAGGGGGAGAGAGCACAGACGCGCGACTATTTTTGCAGAGGCTTCATGACCAGATCCACATCAGCGACGCAGCAGGAAATGCCACAGGCCGAAACATCCACCAGAGGCCCATGGCAGAAGCAGTGCGCCTTTGCAACGCCATCTATGCCGTAACCGTGGAGAATGCCGGCGTGGATGAGGCCTACAGGATCTACCAGGGTGACTAAATCAGGGGAGACGATAGCCAGAGGAGACATGCAATGGCGAAGCTGGTTTTGCTCAGGCATGGCCAGAGCCTCTTCAACCTGGAAGGCAGGTTCACTGGCTGGATGGATATTGATCTATCTGAGAGGGGCAAAGCGGAGGCAGGGGAGGCTGGATGGCTCATGAAAAGCTCCGGCCTTTCCTTTGACATCGCTTTTACTTCAGTCTTGAAGCGTGCTATCAGGACGCTGTGGATAGTGCTGGATGAGATGGATCTGATGTGGATTCCAGCTCTTCCCTCCTGGCGGCTCAACGAGCGCTTTTATGGAGACTTGCAGGGAAAGAGCAAGGCGGAGATGGAGAAGATATTCGGCGCAAAGCAGATTCAGAGATGGAGGAGAGACTTTTCAGAGCGACCTCCTGCTATTGCCATTGACGACGATCGCTACCCTGGCATGGATGCTCGCTACCGGGATGTGCAGGAGAATCTACTGCCCAGGACAGAATCTTTGCAGGACACGCAAGAGCGCATGCTTCCCTTCTGGCAGTCCCTGATTGCCCCGGAGCTGCAGAAGGGCAAGAACGTGCTGGTCGTCTCGCATGGCAACACCATCCGTGCCCTGGTGAAGCATCTGGAAGACATCTCTGATCAAGAGATCGAGAGTGTGGAGATCGCCACGGCTCATCCCCTGGTCTACGAGCTGGATGAGCAAATGCGTCTGGTGAGCCGCCACGATCTGGGAAGCGCGCAGGATTGCCGTCAAAAAAAAGAAATGAAAAAGGCCAAAAGTGGTTTTGTGAGAGATACCGGATACAGGCAATAATTAACTTAAGATCACGAAATTTAACCACAAAGGCGCAGAGAACGCACGCAGAGGAATTTTTAGAGGGGTGTAGGGGAATGGCTTATGCGGTAGAGATCATATCCATGGAACGAAAGGAGGAACTGATAGAGCAATACAGCAATCAGGTGCTCTATGAGATCAAGTCGGAGATTTACGGATGCTGCATCAAACTTCTCACAGGCAGCTCTTCCGTCAAGAATGCCTGGGAGGAGAGCTTCTATTTTGCTTCCCAGAACATTCGCTCCCACGGGCGACTTTATGTTCTGGAGGACAAAACGGTTGGGGAGAACCAGGTGTATTACGATCCCCATTCTAAGACCTGCTTTTTGTTCAACATGGACTACTACGGATGGATAAAGTCCCTGGCGCTGTCCGTAGCAGGAGACATCCTGGAGGACAATCATGGCATCTACTCAGTGCACGGGGCCTGCCTGGATGTACGGGGCCAGGGACTGTGCATTTTAGGCGGATCGGGAGCGGGCAAGACCACCCACACCTACGGTCTGCTGAGAAGCCCCAAAGCGCGCGTCGTCTCCGATGACTGGTTCTTTGCGCGAATCTTTGGGGAGGAGATCTTAGCTTACGGATCAGAGAAAAACTTCTACATTCGCGCCGATCTGGCCGAGATCTGGAAGGAGTTTTCCGGGCTGGTGGACAAAGCCGTCTTCGACGAGAAGGGGCGGGCCGTGGTGGATCTGCGCTGGGTGATAGGCAAGGGACGTATCCTGCCGCTCACGACAATGGAAAACGTGGTCCTGCTCAAGCGCGACCCCGGGCAGGAGGAGATTGTGCAGGAGCTGGACGGAAAGGAGGCGCTGGCCATACTGGAGGCAAACGGCTACTTCAATCCGCACCTTCTGGTGAAAAGCGACTTCAAGAGGAGCCTGAGAAGCCGATTCTTCCAGGCGCTCTTCGCCCGGACAAAGGTGCACGCCGTCAACACCAGGGGAACGCCCGAGGAGAGCCAGAAGGCGATTCGGGAGATATTGGGGAGCGAGTAAAGGGTAAATAGGGAGCAGCATCCCGATTTGAGCAGAGTGTCTCTAGATGCAATGCGAGATCTTGTTGAAGAAGTAAACAGGATCTGCATAGTTGGCTACATGTTCTTAAAGGGTTGATATGTTATGCCAAGGAACGGAGATTAAAGAAGGGGAAATTATGAGTAAGGAGAAGGGTGGGATGGCAGGTAACGCCAGAGAAAACATAGAAATAATGTGGATCACGTGGCAACAGGAGTCAAACGGCGGCGGCACACCCCGCCGCAAGCAGCGGGGCATGCAAGGTGCCGCCGCATGAAATTGGAACCCGGTTAGGCTGATCCAAACCTAAGTTGAATACGCATGCCCTTTATCCCAATCGCAGCGAGCTGCTATTACGTTTAAAAATAAAAAATATTTTCATAGATGACTACATGTCAACGAGATTTCATGGGAGCGAGGCAGTACATGGCCCAACCCATATATTGGCGTTGGAACTGTAAATAATCATCCTGATCAGTACGGAAATGCTTGAATACCTGTTCATAGTCAGTGTGGGTGGGATTTTCTTCGAGCCAACGTATCAGCCCATACCAACCATCCGAAATGTACCTGTCCCAGTCGTCGTAGCTGGCACGAATGATGTATTCGAGTTCGAAGCCTTCATCCCGGGTAAATTGAGTTAGTTCCGTTTCTGTATGGGTAGTTGTCTGTTTTTGGGCGTATGCCGGATGTACCTGATTGCTAAGCCAGTGGGTTTCACCGATACCAAGGCGTCCATTCTGATGAACAGCTCGCTTCAGTACTTGGAGTGTCTGCTGGCAGCCGCCAAAAATAAACGTTGACCCAATACATGTTGCGGCATCGAAAACCCCTTCTTCGAATATGTAATCAGCCCCATTGGAGCAAACGATTTCGATTCGGTCCGATAAACCTTTTGAAGCCAGTTTTTGCCTAGCCCTGTCGCAGAAATCCTCGGATATATCTATTCCAATACCAGTAATACCGAATTCCTCAGCCCAGAGAGCAAGGGGTCCGGCACAACCACAACCGAAGTCAATGACCCGGTTTCCTTTTTTCAATTTGAGTAATTTGCCAAGTTTGATGATCTTTTCAGGCGTGGAAGGGTTTAGTATCTCCATATAGCGGTGTGAGATGCTCATAATGTCAAGGAATTCCATAATTCAAGCCTCTTCTGGAAATGGTAACTTGATGAATAAAGGTGTTGCGAGACCTAATGCTAATCTCATTGATAATGTGGTGATGACAGCCTCAAATTTTTACCCAATTATAAACATCTTAGACTTCTGCTTGAAAAGAAGCAAGTAGTTCTAGGCCATAATACTAACATTGCATATACATTTGCACGACCACGTACGCTTAAAAGTAATGAGGTCTTCCTTTTCTCATCCGAAATCAATATCGCAAGCCGAGTTTTTATTAACCTGGTCAATTGAGAGTGCGACTATTTTGCGTGACGGGTCATCTCGTGCTATTTATACTAGTCCTTAAGATATTTGCCCTGACAATCTTTCAGCACCCTTTGCCATTGCTGTGAATCCTAAAAGTCTTTGACTTCGAGAAGTAGTGTCTCGCCTGCCATGAAATCGGTTGAGAGCCTTTTGACGGTTATATGTTTCGGGGATTATTGGAAATCCTGGAGATCGCAGGGAATGATTGGGAAAACTTATAAACTTATGATAGGAGAGAAAGCCTTAAACGTTGCTCTTTTTCGCATGATTTTCACAAATATTCCCGTGAACATGTGTCTAGCAGCAAAAAATTCGCTATCTTTAGAAAGCAAGGCGGCGCTACGACCGAGACTTCAAGATATCAGTACTAACTGAACTTGAGGCAAGCAAGCCACTAGCTCAGGTAGCCCGCGAATATGGCATTCATCCGAGTCTACCTTGCCGGTGGAAGACGGAATTGGCCGAAAATCCCGAAAAAGCATTCCGGGGTAATGGAAACAAGTACAAAGATCAGGCGAGGATTGCAGAATTGGAGAGGCTTCTGGGACAGGCTCACGCCGAAATTGAACTTTTAAAAAAAGCCTTTGCCATGACCCAGAAGAAGGTCCGAGAAGAGAGACTAAAACCGATGTTGAGGGACGACGTATGATTATCCAGGAAGCTCAATCAGATGGTCTCCTATTGCCAATATATCACTCATGCTTGGCGCGGGATGTAAGTCGCAGCGGCTACTATGAATGGCTGAAGGAATCTGAAAAGATCCTCACTGAGAATAGCGAATCATCGGATCTGAATAATCAGATTCAAGAGGAAGACTATTGTTAAAATTAAAACTTCATCTGCGGCTGGCCTGCTGAAAGCAGCTGAACTTAAAGCTTTCGGACCGCGAATTCTGATTTTCAGTCACGACCACAATAGGGGCATACGAGATGATCAGGGCTTGATCCAATGCCATCCAGAGGTCCTTGCCTCAGCCACGACTCCTGTGAGACATGACTCTTCTGTTCAAGAAGATAATGGGGCTTGAAGCCCTCGCGACTATTTCGGCTTGACGGCACTGACCTTTATGCTCAAGACCGAATCTGCCACTTCCTTCTGCTGCTCGGCGGAAATCTTGGGCATCTCGATCACTGCCGATCCGGATGTCTCACAGAGAAGCGACTGCACAGGAAAGCTTGACTCGGCCACCACATTAACCTCGGAAAAGCCCACACTTCTTATGATCTGCAGATACTCGTCCTTCATGATAGCCCCGGCCAGGCAGCCGATGTAGGCCTTGCTGGACCTCTTTACGAACTCAGGAAGCTCTTTGGTCAATACCACATCCGAGACCGCCAGCCTTCCGCCGGGCTTTAGCACGCGAAAGGCCTCTTTGAAGACCATCTTCTTATTGGGAACGAGATTAATGACGCAGTTAGAGATGACCACATCCACATAGCTGTCCGCCACGGGCATGTTTTCCAGGTCCCCCTGACGAAAGTCAATATTAGTGTATCCGCCTTTCCTGGCGTTGGCCCGAGCTTTATCGACCATCTCCGATGTTATGTCCACGCCGATGATCCTTCCCGAGTCACCCACCCGAGAGGAGGCCAGGAAGCAGTCAAATCCCGCACCCGCACCCATGTCTAAAACAGTCTCCCCTTCCCCTAGAGACGCCAGAGCAACGGGATTACCGCAGCCAAGTCCCAGGTTCGATTCCGGGGGAGCGGCCGAGATCTCCTCCTCGGAATAGCCCATCCTCTTGCTTACCTCTTCAGGAATATCGGCACAGCCGCAGCAGCTTCGAGACGAATAATAAGATGTAGCCTGTTTTGCTATTCGGGCATAGCCTTCTTTTACAGCTCTCTTGATCTCCTTTTCCTTCATTGTCATTAAAAATCCCACCGATCTTGAATATTTAGTCTTTGGCGAAATGATCTTGAGCGTGAGCTTGTGGAAATTGTATCTCACCATCTTGATCCTAGGCTTTTATTAAGGTTTCTTTGTCACGATAATTGGTGAGGACTGAAGGATGCAGATAAAAAGAATGAGATAAAAGTTAAAGAGCAAGAGAAAAGTGGCTTTGATCTTCTGGAATGTGATAAAAAATGTGATCATAAGCTAGCGATCATCAGCCGGTTTGCTTTTTTATCTCAAACGGCTCATAGTCACCGATATTTTTAATGAGCCTCTGATGCCTCATCCACAGAGCAATTATGGCAGCTAGAGATATGACTATCCAGACAGCAAACCACAGCTTCATAAATTTATCAGTCAAATCTCCCTGGGAACGAATAAAGGCTGCTGCCCCCAGGGTTACTATTGTAGAGAAGAACATATTGGCAGAAGGTGCCATACCATCCCGATAAGAGGTGCAAAAGCGCTCCCATTCCTTTTCCGCCTTACCGGCCAAAGAAACCGGATTTCTGCCCAGAAAGATTCCTACGCGCTTGATCCGGGAGTCGGCGGACATAATATAGAGATCGTAGCTTATGGCCACGAGAGGAACAAAGTAAAGGAGCCAGAATATGTCAGCGAAATCAATTTTCATATTGACGGAGCTGAGCCCGAAGAGGACGGTAATAAAGGCCAGCTTCATGGTAATGAGCTGTGTGCGCTCATTTTGCGTTCTTATTTTCTCTTCATGAAGCGCCCGCAAGAACTCTTGATCGTTCTCTTCCATCCACCCTCCCCCCTGCTAGGGGCAGCCCCTATTCTATTAATAACTTTTGCATGTAATTGATCAAAGATATTTATAAAAAATTCAATTAACGGGCAATAGGCTGATTTTTTAACATAATTGAAAGCCTTTTGAGAAAAAACAAAATCTCATAATAATGATATATGTTTTTCATAATATTCTTACGAAAGAAAGCGAAAATTAAATTTTATGAAAAGATTATTTATACGATGAGTCGTTACATTTAGAAATAATTTCGGGGTAGCAGCAATGAGGGGACGAGCAAGGGTACTGGATAGCAGATATCTTGAATTCATTGAATATCTGCAAAAATTAGGGGAACTGCAAAGCATAACCAGAATGATAGCTAATCTCTCCTATCAGGAAAATGAAGACTGGGAAAGATCAGAAGGCGTCTATGAGCAGCAAGAGAGAGAAGCGAGCAAAATGATGTACCCCTTCTGGCAAAGGGGATGGATTGAGATTCGAGAAATAGAGAAAAAGAGAGATAATGGACAAGCAAAAGAGTATGTCATCACGATCAGCCTAAAAATGATTGTCGAGTATTTTGGGAAGGAAAAGCTGGCCAGATCTGCCAGGTCTAAATATTCACTCTCAGGACAAGAGATGCCTGTCCCAGCTTGAAATGCAGATCTGGGCAAAACTTTTTCTCTACACTTGATTTTATCCCCCTGGCTTGATCCGACAGGAAACGAATTTATCCTAATCCAATCAATAAAGATCAGATGAAACCGATGGACCGGGTATTGGAAACTTCTGAAAAGATCAGCAGCATGGAGATCCGAGGAGCGGGCCGAATTGCCACCGCCGCAGCAGCATCTTTGCGCGACTTCTCTATGACTGTAGAGGCGCAAAGTCTTGAGGATTTCAACCTGGCGATGGAGAAGGCCGCCGAGATGCTTCTCATGACCCGGCCCACAGCGGTATCCCTCTCCAATGCCATACGCATGGTAATGAAGTACAGGGCGGATGACGTGCATTCGGCTCGTGAGGCCGTGGTCCTCAACGCCAATCGCTTCATCGAGAGTTCCGAAAAGGCTCTGGAAAAAATCGGCCAGATCGGCAGCCGCAGGATTAAAGATGGCGATACTGTGCTCACCCACTGCAACTCTCTGGCAGCCATCTCCGTCATCAGCGCGGCCCATAAGTCGGGAAAGAAGATCAAAGTGATAGCCACCGAGTCGCGACCCAGATTTCAGGGCATAACCACCATCGGCATGCTGGACCAGTTGGGGGTCGAGACGGAGCTGATTGTCGATTCGGCAGCAAGAAGCGTCATGAATGAAGTGGACCTGGTAGTAGTGGGAGCAGACGTAATTACGGCTAACGGAACTTTAGTCAACAAGATCGGCACAGCACAGATCGCTCTCTCTGCCCGCGAGGCCAGGACGAGCTTCATGGTGGCTGCTGAAACCTACAAGTTCAGCCCCCAGACGATATTAGGAGAGCTGGTCACCATCGAGGAGCGAGATGCAAAGGAGGTATTGCCCGACATTTCCAAATACAGCCACGTTCGGGTGAGAAATCCGGCCTTTGATGTCACGCCGCATCAGTACATCGATCTCATTTGTACCGAAGCTGGCGCCATATCGCCGGAGATGAGCTACCTCATCATCAGGGAGCGGCTGGGCTGGGAGATGGACGAGTAGGCATAATTTTTATTCAGATATCCTATTCGGGCAATCCAATCTGGATGGTACGATCCGGACAATCCGATCCGGATAGCCTCCATGCATGCTGCGGCGTTTGTCAATTTTAAGGGGGAAAATGAAATAGGAACTGCAATAGTGATCTTACCTCAGAAGTTCGTTTTTTCCAAAATCTCAAGCATCCTGAATCTAGGGAAAACTATCTGTAGAATTAAGGCAGTTTATAACTAAATAACTGCAAGGTGTTTTAAATGAATGTTCTGAAAGATTCTGAAGCAATAGCCCTCTCTGCCCCATTTCCCTACGCCCTGGTGACATCTCTGGATACGAAAGGAAGGCCAAATGCTATGGGCATCGCCTGGGCCACCAGAACCTCCTTTGACCCGTTCCTGATAATGATCTCAATTGACAAGAGAAGATACTCACATGGAGGCATTTTGAACAATAAGGAATTCGTTCTCAACTACCCCAGCGAGGACCAGGCGGAGGCGGCCTGGATCTGCGGCACAAAATCGGGACGCGATGAAGATAAAATAAAGCTTGCCGGACTCACGCTGGCGGACTCCAACGCAGTAAAAGTCCCCACCATCGATGGCGTGACCGTGGCTTTTGAGTGCAAGGTGATAGATCAGTTTGAGACGGGAGATCATACCGTATTTATCGGCCAGGTGGTTGGCATGAGCGGAAATCCGGTTAAGAGCCGCCACCTCTATGTCACCGCAAATCACAACCTCTTTGGCATGAGTGGTGATGGAGGTCAAGCCTGAACCAGGCAATTTCTTTCTATTTTGATCAAAATTAAGGCCAGCATATGGCGGGCCGGTTGAAGACGCTATTGATGATAATCTTTCTTTGTGCAGCGAACCTTTTATCTGTGTTGGCCCAGCCGCGAAGCTCATTGGGATCCAGATCTAAAGTCTGTCGTGCAAGAACCTCTTTCGATCCCTGCAGAGCAAAAGAATTTGACTTTGGCATTATGCTGTCATTTTGAGTTTGTTTGAAAATCAGCAGCTTTGTCGGAAAGCCAAGCGCCTCAGCCACAGTTCCATCAAGTCTCCTACAATCTCCCGGCTTATCGCAAACAAGTAGATAGTCGAGAATCCAAACACCCCCTTCGCTGGATGGAGAAAAGGACATGTTGGCAGTGTAGTTGCCGTTCTTAGCGTCTCCCGAGAAAAGATTTGTAGAATTCATGAAGGCTGCTTTTGATTGGTTCTTAGAGGGGCTGAGAAAGACCGCATCAATAGAGTCTATATCGCCATTATCATCGGCAACATGGGCCTGAATAGCAATCTGAGAAGATGCATTATCCATGATTAACTCTCTGGGCGAAAAATTAAAGTTCAGGATTTCCGGGGATGAAGAGTATGTGGTGTTGCAGTACTCAGGCAACTGAGCCATTGTCAACGGAAAGCAGACCGCTGTCAAGATCAAACTCAACCAAAAACCCCAGATCAATTCCGCTCTTGCTTTCATCCTGCCAATTGGTTGCATAATAGTAGTATGAAAATGTTTTGGGCGATCTAGTAATGGCTTTCAGCTTCGCTATCTATGCTGGGATGTATTTGTTAGGCTATTGTTTGGCCAGAAAAAAAATTTGTGCCGATTTTAAGAAAGAAAGACCTTCAGCCCCTAGCTCTTCATCCTCCGCAAGACAAGCAGCAGGGCAAGAATTGCCACCATTGCCCCTGGAGCGGGAGTTCCCTTAGCCTGCGACTCGGCTGGTGTTTCGGTGGCGGTCTGATTGCCTTTGTTGGCCTCAGATCCAATATATGTTTGCAGCGTCGGCCCAGTGGGCATCGACTCGTTCTCGGGCACAATTGCCGCACCGCTCCTTCCTGCTACCACATTAATGAAGGCGGTCTTCTTGCCGGAAGGCGATCCCTTAGCAGCAACATCCACCACAAAGGAGTAGTTGCCTGGCGGCACATCGGCTGCCTTGACTGTGCAGTTGTAATTGGTCACGCCCGCCGGAAACACGTTTTTGATCAACTTGTCGCAGGAGAAATCCAGTCCCTCGGTCTTGTTCTTGAAGACAAGCTCCACATAGGCCCTCTCACTGCCCATGCCCTTGACGAAGACGGTGAAGTTAGCTTCGCTGTTAGGAGTCATTTCAATGGGTGTGACATCGATCACCTGGAACCAGAAGGAAGCACCGGCCAGGCCCACCAGGAGAAAGAGGAGCGGGATTAAAAGAATGGAAAAGTAAGGCTTCATGA
>DATLBD010000051.1:0-6620 GCA_035527135.1 Methanothrix sp.
TCTTCACACAACGCAAATCGAGATAGAATTCGCCCCTTCGAACGAGTTGGGCATTATATTCTGGCCAGTTTCTATTATCAACATAGCTCATAACATATTATATATATTTAAACTATTTAAGCTTAATCGACACAGCACCAAATAGCGTTGTGTTCTTCTGCAAAAAACATTTTCTGAAAAGATTTTGAACTCAGATGACTCAATGGCAAAATATCGTTTAGATGGCCCTGATTATGGCTCAATTGACTCCGTTTTAGATCCCCAGCAGCGGTATGTGCGCCAGGTAGCTCTCCCTCAGATCCTTCTTATCGATGTGGTTATAGATATCGATGGCCTCGCCGCGAGTGTCTCCGCTCTGGGCCGGGCCGTCCGGGATGGCGGCGCTGTCGTCTTGGCGGGCTGGATTGTCTGACAAGCGATCGTGCAAGGGGGCAGGAGGCCGGTCGGGCCTGATACACCGCGCTCTTGGGGCACAGGGGTCCGATTATTCAGCTCTGGATATGGATCTGCAGACTGCTTGACTGAAGAGATCTTCAACCTAGCCAAAGCTTAATGAATAATCTCTGCTATTATTATGAAATGGAGCATGAATCTAAATGAGCGCTAGGACTCTGAAGATCCCGGAGGAGATAGTCAATGCTCTTCGAGTTCCGCCTGATGATATAGAAGCAGAGCTTTACAAAGAGCTAGCCCTGGCACTTTACCAGCGAGGGATGCTTTCTTCTGGAAAAGCCTCCGCTCTCAGTGGCCTGACTCTTCTTCAGTTCGAAGATCTTCTAGGTCAGCGTAAAGTCAAGCGACACTACGGAGAAGAAGAGCTGCAAGAGGATCTAAGGTATGCCGGGTGCAATCAGTGATTCTTCAACGCTGATTCATCTGGCAAAGATTAGGCGTCTGACCCTCTTGCGTGAGTTTCATAAAAAGATTTTCATAGCACCGGCCGTTTGGAAAGAGGTAGTGCAAGAAGGTCGAGAATGGCCAGGCTCCTCTGAGGTGGAACAGGGAAGACAAGCTGGATGGATAGAAGTCGTTGATCCGGTAAATCGACCTCTCATCAATCTTCTGCAAAAGGATTTGCATGAAGGCGAATCCGAGACTATTGCTCTCGCTGTTCAGCTAAATGCAGATATTGTATTTCTAGACGAGAGCGAGGCTAGAAGGACAGCCAGAGTCTATGGATTGAACATAACCGGCGTGATTGGTATTTTGATCCGGGCCAAGCGAGAAGGGAGAATACCATCTCTACGAGAGGAACTTGATAGGCTAAGAAATGATGCCGGTTTCTGGATAGGGGATGATGTCTACAAAAAGGCCTTGCAAGCTTCAGGAGAGGATCAAGATTGAAGGGAATATGCCCCTCGACCGTGATTGCTGCTGGCGCTCGGGTCCCAGCTGCGTTCGTGCCATCGCCTATGGGCCGGGCCGTTCGGGCTTGCCACGCTGTTGTCTTGGCGGGCTGGCTTGCCTGGCAAGCGCTCGTGTCAGGGGCAGGAGGCCGGGTCGAACTAGAGAGCCAGGTAGAGCTGGAGTCGAGCTTACCGGAATTCTACGGTCCATCAAATCCCGTTCCCGGAGCATACAAATATTAAGCAGTAGCAATAACCTTTGTAGAAGGAAGCGGTGGTTTGGTTGCTTGTGAAGTTTGAGGTTTACTTTGATGGAGAGAACTGGTGCGCTCGAGGAATAAGTGTCGGTATATTCACACAGGGAAAAACCCTTGATGAGCTAACTGAAAATATAAAAGAGGCAACTAGTCTGCATTTTGAAGATATTCTTGAATCTGGTGAAGAGCTGAAAATCTTATCGATTTCTGAATTTGAGGTGCAGCCTCTTGCGAAAGCGTCCGGTTGTTAGCGGCGAGAACCTCCTCAAAGTGCTCGTTCGATTGGGCTATGAAATCATTCGGCAGAGAGGAAGTCACGTTAGGCTGAGAAAGCCAACTGCCGCAGGAGATCATAATATCACGGTTCCATTGCACGACGAGCTGGCGAAGGGTACATTAAACGATATTTTATCTCAGGTATCCATCTGGAATGGGATTTCAGAGGATGCCTTGATAGAATTGATTAAGCAATCATAAACCAAACGACCAAAGAAGAAATCTCATTGCAGTCTCCAGCTTAGCGATTCTTGCGGGCTACCGGAAGCAGCGCCTTGCAGCCCCATCGGCCGTGGTTGCTGCCGGTGCCCTTGGTTCCGGCTGCTGCTCGTGGGCTCGCCCCTCGTGGGCAGGGCCGTCCGGGCTTGCTGCTTTGTCGTCAGGGCGGGCTGGCTTGCCTGGCAATCGCTACGCTCGAGCGTGCACCCGCACGCGGGAGGCATGCCACCGAGGCAGCGCGACGGACCATAGCTGGCTTTGGATTGGGTTTCAAGGAGTTTCAGAAGGGTTTTGAACAAAATAGGGCCTGGTCTATCGTTAACAAGAGAATTGAAATATCATTAAATACTATTATGTAAGCGTTAGCGCAAGCGTAAGCGTAAGCGCAAAAGATGGTATCAGGTCATGGAAGTTATCGATGAAGTTGCTAGCACTCTGAAGATGGATCGAGATGTTCTAGCTCGGGCCAGCATTAAGGCCTTCCTTGAGAGAGAACTGAGGCGCATAGAGGCGGAGATATTCGAGATTGGAGCCAGGCACGGCGTTCGATCTATTTTCGAATTGGACGATAAGCTCAAGAAAGGCGAAGTCCGGGAGGCGGATATCCTAGATGATTTCCAGGAGCTTGACTATCTTGAATCAAGGAGATACGAGCTATTATCCGCGATGAAGAGCCTTCCGCAGCAGTTGTAGATCTGAAGGCTTTAAAGAGGATCATCGACACAGAATATTCCGATATTTCTTCCGATTCCCTCATTTTTCGCGGCAAGCTGAGGGCATTCATAAGGGATGGCTCTTTTATCGACGTATGGTTTTCGCTAAAGGTTTCGGGTCGTTTCTCATATCATTGGGAGCGAAGGCATGTAGACGGCTGCATGTTCCGTCATGACAATTTTCCAGATACGAATTGGAAAATTGTATCGACCTTTCCCAAGCACTATCACAACGGATCTCAAGATGCAGTCGAGGAGAGCAATATTGATGACGATCCCTTTGTAGCCCTTCGACAGTTCATGGATTTTGCCAGATCTCATCTGGCGTCGATAAGCAAATGAGACCATATTGCACTATAATCCTTGGCCTCGTCGCCCTCGGGCCTGGCCCGTCCGGGACTGGCTGCGCTTTCGTCAAGGGCGGGCTGGCTTGCCCGAAAAGCGCTCGTGCAAGGGGGGGCAGGAGGCAGGTTGGGCCTGATGCCAGGAAGAGCTGGGCCAGGATAGGGTAGATTTGCGGGCGCGGGCAGTCATCGGGCAGGGCCACAGGGAAGACACTTGATGCAGCACCTTATTCCAAGATACTACGGAATTCCTCTTCTGTTATGCCCAATTGCTTGAGAATTTCATAGAAAAGCCAGCTTCCGATCTCGCTATTGCCATGTATTGGAATGGTAGTCGCTCGGCCATCGGGATGTTTCCATCTTGCGTGGCTGCCTTTTTGCCTCACCATCTGAAATCCGAGCTTCCTGGCAGCTTTCTGCAGATCTCTAGCTTTGGCAGGCATGAGTGGCCTTTACATCAACATCTGCTGGAAGCATGCGTCCATCTTCTCTGTACTCTTCTTGGATCATTTCGAAGACATTTATCAGCTCGGCCTGTGCCTCCTCAGGAGTTTGGCCCCAGGCGTGACAGCCCGGAATTGCGGGTACATAGGCCACGAATGTGCCATTGTCTTCGGGGCGAAGTATTACCGTGTAGTCATAAAGGCGTTCCATTAGAATTTACTTAATCCTTATTTGCATATAATACTACTCAATGATGAAGTGTGGAGACACAGAGCGCACAGAGACTTTTTGGCAGAACGATCCGATGCAGGCTCCAGGAAGCAGCGCCGGGCAGCCTCTCGGCCGTGGTTGCCGCCGGCGCTCGGGTCCCGGCTGCTGCTTGTGGCCGCCGCTCGCGGGTCGGCCCGTCCGGGCTTGCGACGCTGTCATTTAGGCGTACCCACTTGCACGCACGAGTGGGAACCCACGCGCACATGGAGCTTGCAACCAAAAGCCGCTTGGCGGTTCGCAGCGTGCCAAACTGCATTCACGCTCTTTTGTCAAGGAGTGACTGGGCAAAAAAATGTAGAGAAAATTCATTATTCTGAATCAAGCCAATCTTGACGTGAGAGAGAAGCCTGCTTTAGAATTCTTGCTATAAGGCTGATACTTATGTCTTCACCACGATGCGAGTTAGGGATAATGATCGATATGTCTCCCTTTGCCATAACCTCGTGTTTCGAGCCAGGGTAGGGGCCATCGAATCCCAATTTCCTTAATCGTTTTATGAGGTCTCGCCGTGAGACAGGGGTGAGCTTATTCAACAACGCTCACCGGCTCCAATGAGATTATAATTGAAGCTCCACCGATCGACGGAATCGAACGTCCAGTTCTAAGGCGGAAGGCTATCCAATCTTCAAGAGCACTCATGAGATCATCTCTACATGCTTCCAGAGTCTTTCCCGAGGCCCAAACACCCTGAAGGTCAGGGATCTCGCCATAAAAGGACTCTGGATCGTCGATGATTTCATAGACCGCTTTGTCCATTGCCGCTTTAATGTATTCCGCAAACATTACGAGAATTATTGTCATTGATGGGATATAGCTTTTTAGCTCGCATTCATCCCTTGAAGGCGCAGCACCGCATGACCTCGGTCTCGGTCGCATTATCGGAGGGAAGGAAGGCCGGTTGGGCCGGTGGTCCAGGTGGAGCTGGACTCCGGCTAAGGCGGATTATTCGTGGGCTGGATTTTGGAAAACGATCGCTGTTTACGAACCTAGCAGCTACGGACCGAACCGCAGAGGCGCTAGAAGCCCACAGAGACTCTTAATGGGCAATTCCATGCAGTCTCAAGCTTGCGATCCCTACGAGCTGCCGGCGCCCCTGGTCCCGGCTGCGCTCTTGGCTGCCGCCTATGGGCCGGGCCGTCCGGGCTTGCGGCGCTATCGTCAGGGCGGGCTGGCTTGCCTGACGAGCGATCGTGCCAGGGGGCAGGAGGCCGGTTTGGTCTGAGGTTGAGGGAAGCAGGCCCAGGTCGAGCGGCTATTTTTGGGGAGTTGATTTTAGGAAGCCTTATTGATTGCACCTGCGGAATCTGGGCGCAAGTGCAATGCAAATCCATATGTTTTTATTGTGCATTCAAGTATTGATATTATGTCTTTAGCTGAAGAAACATTAGAATTGATAAAAACCGGGGATCGTCTTTTCGATGAAGGATCGTTTGAGCAAGCTCTTCAGTATTACGAAAAAGCCCAAGAGCTCTTCCCAAGAGACGATGGCATCCTGATCAAGAAAGGAATTGCGCTTGGGAGTCTTAACAGGATAGAGAAAGCTATTGAGTGCTTCAACAAAGTCATTGAGCTTTATCCTTCTGAAACAGTCGCTTGGAACTGCAAAGGAATAATGCTAAACGAATTGGGAAAATGTGAAGAAGCCATCCAGTGTTTTGATGAGGTTTTAAGAATTGAACCAGATTATTTTTCTGCTTGGTTTTATAAAGGAGTATCTTTTGATAATCTCGGCCAACCTAAAAAGGCTATTGAGTGCTATGATATCGCAATTAAAAATGAGCCAGATCTGGCATATGCTTGGTACTGCAAGGGTCTTGCCCTTAAGAAACTCAAGCTAGAAGAAGCATCTCTTGAAGCTTTGGCTAGGGCTAAGGAATTAGGGATGGAATAGCTTGCTGCTTATTACTGTGCATTCCCTGCGCAGTCATTGTGCTAGCCGTTCTGTGATTAGGGGATTGTCATTCACATGCCGGTGCATCTGCACGCCTGCACGCGCGCGCTTGGCGGCTCGGGAGGCCGGTCGGGCCTGATGTCAGTTTGAGCTGGCTTGGTGACCATCTAGGGGAATTTGGACGATGAAGTACCAAGGGGCACCTTGAATAGCATACTGAAACAATGTGGCCTTAAGGAGATTTGGAAAGATGACTGAGTATCTGATTATCATTGAAAAGGCAGAAAATAATTACGCTGCCTATTGTCCGGATTTACCCGGCGTCATAGCCACAGGTCCAACGAAAAAAGAAACGCTGGAGCTGATGAAAGTGGCAATAGAATTTCACCTGGAAGTATTGAAGGCCGAATGCCTCAGCATCCCTGAACCAACTACCACTACGGCTTCTGTGGAAATCAGTGTGTAAACGCTGAAATTTTCTTTGAAGATTATCGGTAGCCTCACCCCCCATCCGCTCGCCCACGTCGCATCCCTCGCCTCGGGCTGTGCTCGTGCCGCTGCCTGTGGGCCGGGCCGTCCGGACTTGCTGCGCTGTTGTCAGGGCGGGCTGGCTTGCCTGGCAAACGCTCGTGTTCGGGCGCGCAGGAGACCGGTCTGGCCTGAGGAACCAGAGCAGGCTCTGCCTGGATGAGGCAAATTATTCAATGAGCTAAATAAACCTAGTGTCGCGTCAAGGCTAAAATGTCGTAAAAGATAAATATATTGGCGTCATATTCTATCTTGGAGAATGGAATATGAAGAAATATATCGTTACACTAACCCAAGAGGAACGCAGAATTCTTAGCGACATTGCATCCAAG
>DATLBD010000052.1:0-12103 GCA_035527135.1 Methanothrix sp.
GCCATTTTTTATGTTCTCAATTGTCGGCTTGACGCCGTCCAGAGAGATCACCTTAGTATCTCCCGTCATGACAAAGCTGTATCCCATATAGCCGATGGCGTTGTCGCTGCGCTGTGTACTGAACTTGACCTCTGAGCTCTCACCAGCATCATAGGATACGCCTGGCGTCTCCATCTCTCGGCTTCCCATTACGATCTCATTAAAGGTATCTCTAGTTCCTGAGCCAGGCCTTCTGCCAATGACGAATATTTCCATGTTCGGCCCGCCCAGCTCTTCCCAGTTGGTTATGTCCCCGGCATAGATCTGCCTAACCTCATTCCTGGTGAGTGTTGTCACTCCGTAGTCATACACATCTGGACTTACTACCAGGCAAATGGCATCAAATCCCACCGGCTGCTCGATAAAACGTATCTTTGGTGTCTCATATCTCTGCCGCTCCGATAATTTAATCTCTCGGGAGGCCATGGCGATATCCGCTCTACCCTCGGCTGCGTCCACAATGCCAACGCCGCTGCCTCCTGATTTTACATTCACGGAGTAGTTATCCTGCATTATATTGAACTCTTCGGCAGCAAGCTCTGCCATGGGCATGACCGTACTGGATCCTGAGACTACAACCGTCACCTCTCTGCCTTCACTGGATGCTTGTGCCAGGAAGAAAACTAGCAACAATATCAATAGCTTGCTTTTAGCTCTCATCGGGGTATTATTCACCATACTATTATGTAAGGCTAATGTCAGGCCGGTTCGATGGCTGTCCACGTCCACCTTCCTTTGGTGACTGGAAAAAAGAAAAGGAATTTTGTGGCACGAAAATCCGAAATACGAAAATAAATTTCTATAAACCAAATAACTAAATTAATAAACAAAAAAAATGAAACGACAAAGAGGATCAGATTGATATAAATCCCTCTTCCGCTGCGATCTTCTGGCCCTCTGGCCCTTGCACAAAATCTATGAATGCCTGAGCACCTGCAGAGGGCTTTCCGAAGGTATAGAAATAGAGATGCCTTTGCAGCTCATAAAGATCCAACTTTATGTTTTCATATGTGGGCATGACTCCATCAAAGGCTATGCCTGCAACTCCGCCTCCTAAATAGTTAAAGCCCAGGTAGCCTATCGCTTTGTTGCTTCCCGATATAGCTGTCTTGACCTCGGCCCCGCCCATGGCCACGGTATTAACACCCGGCGTCTCGGCATCTCTGCTGCCTAAGACTATCTCATTGAAAGTGACGCGGGTTCCGGAACCATCTTCTCGGGATATCACGTAAATATCTGCATCCGGGCCGCCAACCTCCTTCCAGTTGGTAATATTTCCAGAATAGATATCTTTGGCCTGCTGCCGGCTTAAGCCTTTCACTCCTGCCAGGTATATCTCATCGCTTACCGCAAGGCTGATGCCATCCAGGCCGACAAAGAATTCCTCAAAAGAGTCGCCAAATCTTTGCCTTTCGCCCTCGGTTACTTTGCGCGAGGCCATGGCTATGTCATACTTGCGCTCGGCAATGCCGAGAATTCCTGCGCCGGTCCCACCAGCGGAAACCGTCACCACATAGTCCTTCTGCATGAGATTAAATTCTTCTGCCGCAGCCTCGGCCAAAGGCATCACGGTTGATGATCCTGAGACGGTAACATCTCTAGCCAATGCCGAGCAGGGGGTGACAGAAGCCAGCAGGGCAATTATCAAGATGACTATTATTTTTCTAATGATCCCCACCGCCAGGAAGTGCATCGTCAAAATATGTAAAGCTTATCGTCGCGGTTTGGTATCTTATTAATAAAATTATAATTTAATAAGAACAAATAAAGAAGCGATGGAAACAGATCCGAAAGGTGAGAAGAATGAAAACGATGAAAAATGTGAAAAAAAGCTACCTGCTAATTAAATAAATCAAAATCAGTCGGGCAGATTAAACTCTTTCGTACAGGGTCGTCCTCTGCACTGCTCTCTTTCCCCGCTCTTCTATCAGCTCTACCAGGTCCGCCGCCGAGATACTGGGGCCCTCTCGAGAATTGCGAGCAATTCCTTCATCCATGAGCGTTCCTCCCAGGTCATTTGCGCCCCAATCCAGGGCAGCTGCCGCGGCCTCGCGGCCTAATTTAGTCCAGCTAGCCTGAATGTTGGTGATGTTGGGATAGAGAGCTACCCTGGCCAGAGCATGCATCTTCAGGCGATCTAAGAGATCGGCACCTTTTGCCGTTTTGCCCAGTACATTATTGTCAGGAATGAAGGGAAGCAGAACCATCTCTGTAAATCCTGCGGTTTCCAACTGAATCTCCTTTAAGATCTGCAGGTGCCGGAGGCGATCTTCTAAGCTCTCCACATGGCCAAAGAGCATGGTCGAGGTGGAGGGAATTCCCAACAAGTGGGCAGCTCTAATTATCTGCCGCCACTCCTCTGCCTTCAGCTTGTCCGGGCATATCTTCTGCCGCACTGAGTCGACAAGAATCTCAGCCGCCGTGCCAGGCATGGAGCCAAGGCCGCTTCTTTTTAACTCCTGCAGGGCCTCTTTTACCCCCGTCTGGGAATTTCGGGACATATGCAGCACCTCCATGGGAGAGTAGGCGTGCAGATGCATCCTGGGAAAGTCGCGATGTATGAGCTCTAGGATCTCGCAGTAATCCTCAAGCATCATTTCTGGGGCAAGCCCCCCTTGCAGGCAGATCTCCGTGGCCCCCTGCCTCTCAGCCTCGACGGCGCGATCTATTATTTGCTCCGGCGTGAGGAAATAGGTCTTGTTGTGCTTGAAAGAGCAGAACCGGCAGGTTCCTATGCATTTGTTGGTGAAGTTGATATTTCTGTTTATAACAAAAGAGACAGTATCCTGGCAGCTCTTCTGGCGCAGTGCATTGGACAAGCGAAATAGACGCATGGGCTGCAGCCACAGCCTTTTCAGCTCATTTTGATCAGAATTCAGATTGGATGATGATATATCAATTTCCAGAGCGTTCGAGACATCTGCGATATCCGAGATCATGAAAGATCCTCATTCCCCCTGCCAGCCATTCTCCGTTCTTTGGGAATCTGACTGACTAGCTTTCCGTGTGAGTACAGACCGCATCCAAGCACTTCCTCCCTATAAAATACTACTACATAGCCGGGCTCACAGTCCGATTCGACGGCCTGGCTTGCTCCCTCTAGGAAGATCATGGCTGAAGCCGTCTCCAGGTGCATCAGGTTCTTGGTAGCATATTTGCCAAAAATTTGTAGGGCGCAGGTGGTGGGCTTCCAGGGACGGCCCTTGCAGCTCATAATGCGCATTCCAATGGCCTCGTAGCTGAGTCGGGGAAGGCTGGCATCGCTGATGGCCCAGATGCTTTTCGCCTTCCTGAAAAATTTGTAGCCAGAAAAGGCCTCTTTGCATATGCCAAACCGGGAATACCACAGATCAGCCACCCAGGATGTGTCCAGAGGCTCGAAGACATTCCTAATTCTTGATGATTTTGGCGACAAAGAATCCTCCGGTGTCGTTTATATGGGGATAGTAGCGAGCGGCGTGGCTCAATTCATCTTTCAGTTCTCTGCCATTCCACTGTGTTATTCCCGGGCATTCTTTAAGGCCTGGGAGGCAGATCCTCTCCAGTCTGACCTCATCAGTTTCCTCCAGCACTGCTTGCACCACCAATTCATTTTCCTCAGGCGCATAAGTGCAGGTGGAATAGACCACGACGCCTCCCTGCTTTGTCAGCCGCAAAGCATTTTTGAGAAGGCCTATTTGCAGGACTTGCAGATCCATTGACCTTTTGCAGCTGCTTCTTGCCCATACTCCTGGTCCTCTCCTCTCCCGACCCTCACTGGAGCAGGGTGCATCAACCAAAACCCTGTCGAATGGGCCGCGGGGAAAATTGCGACCGTCATAGCGGGTGATGGCCACGTTAAGGCAGCCGAGCCGCTCGCAGTTCGAGCGCAAAGGGGCTACTCTGGCCAGGGAGGGCTCATTGGCGATAACCAGGCCCCGATTTTCCATCATCTGCGAGATCTGTGTGGTCTTGCTGCCGGGAGAGGCACATAAGTCCAGCACGGTCTCCCCGGGTTTTGGATCAAGTGCCAGGGGCGGAACCATGGACACTTCTTCCTGGATGTGAATGTAGCCCAGGAGGTTTTCCAGCAGCTTTCCTGGACTATCCACGTCCAGTTTTAATCCCAGGGGATACCAGCCGAAGATCTGAAAAGGCACGTCATCCGCCTCCAGCTTTTCCAGGAGCAGATCTCTTTTTATCTTCAGAGTATTGATGCGGGCAGAGCTATAGAGCGGCTGGCATTGAATGGCCCGGAAGGCCTCATAGTCCGGCACTATGTCCCTGTATCGATCCAGGAAGTCCATGCCCCGGACAAAGAACATCCTAGCAGAAATAATTAGCCTTGCAGATGCGAAAGGATTTAGGAATCAGGTGGATTTGGGGCAATTTGGGGCAAAAGGATTTAATAGTCGGATAACGAGGAACCTGATCGCGAACGTTGTTTTATTGTTTTCGCGAAGGACGGTGAAGATTTGTTCAGAGGCCAAGAAGGATCTTCCATGGGAGGATCCGATCCAGCAGCTCCCGTAGTTGTTGGAAATGAGTATGATGTCAATATCGAGGACATTGCCCGGGAAGGCGACGGCATTGCTCGAGTAGAAGGATTTGTTATCTTTGTGGCTGATGCCAAGGTGGGCGACGCTGTCAAGATCCAGATCGACAAGGTAATGAGGCGCTTTGCCATAGGTCATAAAATCTGAATGCTCTTCTAAGGATGGTGATATGTTTTGACAAGTTACGACGAAGGCCAGTCCTCCATGGGCACTCCTGCTCCTGTAGAGGTCGGAAAAGAGTACGACGTCAATATCGAGGACATTGCCCGCGAAGGTGACGGCATTGCCCGAGTAGAAGGATTTGTTATCTTTGTGGCTGATACCAAGGTGGGCGACGCTGTTAAGATCCAGATCGACAAGGTAATGAGGCGTTTTGCTATCGGTCATAAAGTCTAGATCTGCATTCTGAGATAAATTAGTCCCTGGTTATTGCAAGCCGGGACACACTCTTTGTTTTGATGGATTTTTGGGCGGAATTTATAATAATAGCAATGATAATTAAAAAGTCCATCGCAATACTTAATGTCTACGATTCTAATTTAAATAATTTGTAAATGCACCAAATAGATCTTGGACTACTTCTACTACCACCGATCTCTATGACTAAACATTCAGAAAAATTTAACTATAATGATAAAGAACTTTAGTGTAATTTTAATAGGAGTAGAGGGGGTTCTAAGATGAATATAAAAAAATATTATTTGATTGTTTTGATCGGAGCCTTGTTAGCAATAGCAGTTACATGCTTGGGCAATGCTATTACCACTAAAGATCTTATGGCAGCAAAATATCCTCAAAACTCAGCACCTATCACATATTTGACAGGGACTGGTGCTGTAAATCAGCCTCCTTCAGCCAAGAGTCTCACACCGGATCGAGAAGGTCCGCAAATTGCGGGGCCCACAATTATTTGGACCGGAAATGCTTACGATCCAGATGGAGATAAGCTGCTATATCAATTCTGGCTGAATGGGCCCATGACAGGAAATACATGGAAGCCAATGACTGGTTGGACCGAGAATAATACTTGGAACTGGCCGACCAGCCCTATAGATACAGGCGTTAATATCATAGATTTTCGAGTAAGGGATGAACGCCATGCGGCTCCCTGGGGACATGACAGCCACATTAGCGCCGAATACAATATAGATGACATTGTAGGAATTGGCAGCACAATAAGAGCTAATTCCAAGCCCTCCTTGTTGAACCTTAAATCGGATAGAACAAGTCCACAGGATCGAGGCATAAAAGTAACCTGGACGGCTAAAGCTTCTGATCCGGATAAAGATACCGTTCTCTATCAATTCGTTCTTAAAGGGCCTTCCACAGAAGAGCAATGGTTGCCCATGACGTCCTGGACTACGAACAATATCTGGACATGGGATACGGATCAATCAAAGGCCGGCATATACACAGTAGAAGTTAGAATTAGAGATGGATACCATTCAGATGTTGAAAGCTCTGATGAATCCAAGAGAGTTGCATATGTCATAAAACAGAAGGGAATAATCCAATAGCGATTCCAGTATCGCTTGCAATTGATTCTATATCTTTTTTTGAAAAAGGATCATAGAACGAGAGTAGCCTGCAAATCCTCCCGAAACAGGTCAATGTTTTCCTTCGTCATGTGTTTCATCAGTATCAGTCGCAGCGCTCTATTGGGCTCGCGGGTAATGGAAACGTGCCAATCCCTCTTCATCAACTCCTCACGCACTTTTGCCGGGGAGGAGACCCGCAATGTCACCACATTCATGATGGGCTCGATCCACGGCTGAATGCCGATTTCTCTTGCACCTTCCACCAGATGATGCGTCAGGTCCATGCAGTAGTCTACCATCTCTTTGAAGCCTTCCCGTCCCAGATGCATCATCACGGCGTAGGTGGCCGCAGCTGCACCTCCGCTTCTCGTGCCGGTTAGAGATGCCTGTCTGGCTCGGGTAAGATAATGGGTCTCAGTCTCCAGGGCGCTCAAGCACTCCTGACCGCGGAAGAGCAGGCCGCCAGCAGGAATGGTGCTCATGCCCATCTTATGAGGATCTATCGTGATGGAAGAGACGCCAGGCACCGAAAAATCCCAGGCAAATTTTCTATCCAGGAAGGGCAGGACAAAGCCGCCGAAAGCAGCGTCCACATGCAGGTGGATGCCTCGTTCCACGGCCATCTTGGCCAGCTCCTTAATGGGGTCCACCTGGCCGAACTCCGTCGTTCCGGCTATGCCCACCAGGGCTACGGTTCTCTCGTCCAGCAAGGACTCGACCGAAGAGAGATCAACCTTAAGGCTCTCGTCCAGCTCGGCCTTTCGAACTTCCAGATTGAGAAGATCTCCGATCTTGTCGAAGGAGAAGTGGGCCGAGGCGGGAACGACGATATTGCCGCCCTTTATTCTGGCCTCATTCCTGGCCGCCCGGATGGCCTGGATGTTGGATTCTGTGCCGCCCGTGGAGACATAGCCCGAGGCATCCGGGCAGCCCAGCAGCTCGCCCAGCATCTGCACTACGCGCTCTTCCAGTTCAGCCACGCCAGGAAACAAGCCCGGATCGCCCAGGTTTGTCTCCATGAACATATCATGAGCCCTTACTGCTATGGGGTGGGGAAGGGTGCACATAGTGGAGAAGAACCGGTTATAGTTGTAGTCGTGTGCTCTCGTTTCCTCCAGTATGCGTATTACCTCTTCTTCGGGAAGGGCTTTGTCTCTCATTTCTGGTCCCATTTCCATTTGCTTAATTTCCTTAGCATTATTCCCTGTTTCTCAGGGCGTTAAGCATAAGGATTTTCTCGGATCTAGCCACCGTTTCCCTGACTGTGGCCACGGCGTCAATGTTGGCGGATATGCTTGTGATGCCGATCTCAACCAGCCTCTTGGCCATCTCCGGGTATGATCCGGCCTGGCCGCATATGGAGGTCTTCACGCCCGCCTCATTGCAACGCTCCACCACGTACTCGATGAGCTTGAGGATGGCGGGATGCAGCTCTGAATAAAGCCCTGCCACGTTCTCGTTGTTGCGGTCCACTGCCAGGGTGTACTGGGTCAGATCATTGGTGCCGAAGGATATGAAGTCTATTCCATCCTCGATGAAGTCTTCAATGGTGAGCGCTGCGCCGGGTGTCTCCACCATGATGCCTATATCGATATTTTCCAGATCCAGGTTCTCCTCGAACATGATAGCTTTGGCCTTCTGAAACTCGCGAACGTGCTGCACCATGGGCAGCATGATGCCCACGTTGGTAAGGCCCATATCATGCAGCTTCTTAAAAGCCCTGATCTCCAGGCGGAAGTGCTCCGTCTCCGTCAGGTCGCGCCGGATGCCACGCCAGCCGAGCATAGGGTTGTGCTCGATGGGCTCGCCCTCGCCGCCCTCCATGGCCCTAAACTCATCTGTGGGAGCATCCAGGGTGCGCACCCACACCGGCCGGGGGAAGAAGGCATCGGCTACGATCTTGATGTTCTTGACCAGCTCGTTGATGTACTCCTCGGTCTTGCCGTTCTTGATATACCAGTTGGGAGTCTTGCCCAGACCCAGGATCATGTGTTCGATTCTCAGCAGGCCCACGCCGTCAGCCATTGTGGCTGCTGCGGCCTGCGCTCTATCCGGCTCGCTGACATTGACCTTGATCTCTGTAGCGGTTATGGGTTTAGTGAAGACCACACCACCCCCACTAGCCGCAGACGCAGGCTTGGCAGGCGCTGCCAGTGCCACGCGTCCTTCGTAAACGATGCCCTTGCCGCCGTCAACTGTAATCTCCATACCGTCTTTGAGAAGGGATGTAGCCTTCTTGGTTCCCACAACTGCCGGGCAGCCCAGCTCGCGGCTTACAATGGCTGCGTGGCAGGCCATGCCGCCTTCGTCGGTGACAATAGCCCCGGCGCGCTTCATGCCTGGAACCATGTCCGGCATGGTCATCTTGGTGACCATGATGTTGCCCTGCTTAACCTTGTCCAGCTCTCGGCCGCTCGCGATCGATCGAACAATGCCCGTGGCCACGCCTGGAGCTGCACCCAGGCCCCTGAGCAGAACCTTACCGCTCTCCTCCGTTGCAGCCTCAGTTTTTTTGCCATTGTTGATGGTGGTGATCGGGCGGGACTGGAGGATATAGATCTTGTTCTTCTCTACGCCCCACTCGATGTCCTGGGGGATGCCGTAGTGCTTTTCCAGGATCTCGGCGTACTTTGCGAGTTCAATTGCCTCGCTATCTGTGAGAACGACGGCATCTTTCTTCTCGTCCGGGACGTTGATCGTGACCGTCTTCTGGGTCTTGGGGTCCCTGATGATCATTATCTCTTTGGTAGCGATGTACTTGCTGACGATGTTCTTGGTCTTTCTGTCCACGACGAAGTTATCAGGAGAGACGCTTCCGCTAACGACGGATTCGCCCAGGCCCCAGGCACCTTCAATAACCACCAGTGGCTCGCCGGTGGAGGGCTGGGAGCTGAACATGACGCCCGACTTCTCCGAGTCTACCATCTTCTGCACAATGGCGGAGAGGTTGACCTTATCGTGCTCAAAGCCCTGTTCCACACGGTAGAAGATGGCTCGGGCACCGTAAAGAGAAGCCCAGCACTTGCGAACTGCGTTAAAGACATCCTCGGCCCCGCGCGTGTTGAGGTAGGTCTCCTGCTGGCCGGCGAAGCTGGCATCGGGAAGATCCTCGGCTGTGGCGCTGGAGCGCACGGCCACGAAGACCTGCTCGCCTTCGCGCTTGCACATCTCCTCATAGCGGGATTTTATGGCATTCTCGATGTCCTCGGGCACCTTAGCCTCCATGATGAGCTTCTTGGCCGTCTTCTCGGCCTGGTGCAGCTGCGTCTCCTGGTTCACATCGACATTAAGAGCCTCAAAGAGCTTCTTGGAGATGCCCGCCCGGTTGATGAAATCCCGGAAAGCTTGAGCCGTAACCGCGAATCCGCCGGGTACGGGAACGCCGATATTTATCATCTCACCCAGGCTTGCACCCTTGCCGCCCACTACGGAAAGATCATTCTTTCCTACTTCTTCCAGCCACACAACAGCGTCCATAAAATCCTCCATCCCAAATCATGAGTCTTCATTAATGTACTCATTATCTGCCCACCCCTCCCTCATTACATTATATGAAGCTTTCAATGGATATATAGAATATATACAAAAGCATTTATCCGGGAAAAGGCGGACTAAACTATTGCATGTTCAAACGATTTTGCGGAGCGGCGGCGGCAAAAGAGATGCTTCTTGATCACTGCTTGCCCTTACAGCGCACAAAATCCCTCCCAAGCGTGCAGGCGGCAGGTCGGGTTTTGTCGCAGGACATCGCTTCTCCCGTAAGCCTGCCAGGGTTTGACCGGGCGGCTATGGACGGCTTTGCAGTAAGATCCGCGGACACGAAGGGAGCAAGACCCCACGCGCCTGTTTTTCTAAATAATTTCCTGCCCATGCGCACCGGCATGCCCGTTCCTGGAGATTATGATGCAGTGATGATGCTTGAGGATGCGAATTTGCGCGGCCCTATCCTGGAGACCACGGCACAGCTTCACGCTTACAAGAATGTCTCCCGCATCGGCGAGGATATCAGCCAGGGCGAAGCAGTCTTTTCCGAGGGGCACACCCTTCGGCCCCCTGATGTGGCTTTGCTATCGGCGTTGGGAATAGACCAGGTAGAGGTCTACGAAAAGCCAAAGGTGGTCATTATCCCCACGGGAAGCGAGCTGGTGACCATCGGCTCGCGCGCTCTATGCGCCGGAGAAGCATACGAGATCAACGGGCTCATGGCCCGGCTCTACGCAGAAAAATGGGGAGCAATTGCCGAGAAAAAGGAGATTGTACCCGATGATGAGGAGCTTATTCGCGAGGTCATTTTGGCCAATTCTAGTGCCGATATGATCATAATAATCGGCGGGACATCCGTGGGAGAGAAGGACTATGCTCCCAAGGTCTTAATGGAAATGGGTGAGCTTCTGGTGCACGGGGTGCGCCTGCAGCCGGGAAAGCCCACCGCCTTCGGGACGGTGGCCGGAAAGCCAGTGGTCTGCCTGCCCGGCTATCCCGTGGCTGCGCTCTCCGATCTCTACCTTTTCTTGCGGCCTGCTCTGCAGAAGATAGGCCACAGAAGCGATGTTCAGCCGAAAGTCTCTGCCCGGCTGGCGAGAAAGATCCCCTCGCGACCAGGCTACTTGAGCCTGGTGAGGGTGGCCCTCAAGGATGGCGAGGCGGAGCCCATTATGATCTCAGGGGCGGGCATACTCAGCTCCGTGGCCCGGGCGGACGGCTTTGTGGTCGTATCGGAGGAGAAGGAGGGCTTGGAGGCGGGAGAGATGGTGGAGGTCATGCTGTTTGAATAAGATCATCTAGCGTTTTCTTCGGTGAGAGCAAAAGCGTCCGCTAAACCGGTGATTATAGTCCTGCACCTAAAGATTGACACCCATCCCTTGAATCATTGAGTTCGAAGACAGGGCAAATGAGTGTCAATTCCTAGGTTCTTGACTATAATTGTAAATAGTTTTAAATTCAAATATGGCATAATAATAGTTCGGTGAAACTAAATGAAATATGGCAAAATTTTGCTGTGTATGGCGGCGCTCGTTTGCCTTACGTTTCAGGCATGCGCACAGTCAGACTACCTGGAAGGCGGATACGTTAAAAGCTCCAGTGGCAGTGGCAGCACAATGGGTTCTAGCGGAGATTGGATTAGCCCCAACATGGGCCAAAGCGGATACGTTAGAGACCGTTCGATGACGGACGAAGGGATAGCTAGCATGTTGCAGTGGCTCGATACGCCAGTTCCCAACTTCCCCTGGTACACTACAGGTGGTTCCTTCTACAGCCAACCTTATAGCGACACAACGTTCTCGCCCTTCACACAATATTATGTACCCTCCGGTACGCCTGTAGTGGGTGGGATAATAAGCAATCCTACCATGTTCGATATAACGAAGAAAACACCATCCAGAGTGTACTACGGTGCAGGTGTAGGGTTGCCATACTCCCAGTATGCAGCCACAGTGACATCCAAGACCAACGATCTCTGGATCCAAGGAGCTACAGACTGGACACAGTATGTGGTAAGTCCAGTCGGAACCTGGCTACAACTGGTCGCCTACGCACCTGTTGCAGGGCCTGCGGGCTTCTATGAGACGACCCAGACCGACACAACCAGTACGGTATACAAGACTTATCAGTTCAATCAAGGTTATAACACCATGAACTTCTATGCAGACCAGGTTGGAAGACATATGCTCTACTTCGTTGTAAACAACCAGCCCAGCAACACAGTCATAGTGGATGTATTTTCCCAGGCCCCAGGGTCAACGAAGCCCGTACATACAATGTCTTAGAGGTAATGCATCACTGAAACAAAAATATGAGATTGATGATAGGTACATTTCGGCCGCCTAGGATCAATGCTATCAATCTCATATATTTTTATTAGGCAATAAAATGCTGCTCAACAGGTGTGATGAAATGAAATACTGCAAAGTTTTGCTGTGTATGACGGCACTCGTCTGCCTTGCATTTCAGGCATACGCACAGTCAGACCCACTAGGTGAAAGTGCCCGC
>DATLBD010000053.1:0-3361 GCA_035527135.1 Methanothrix sp.
TCGCAATTTTGCTTGCGAAAATTCAGGATTCAATTTCAGAATCATACCCCCTTTTTTTATTACAGGGGCATTATGATAAATATAATTAATTAGTAATAGTAACCGAATGTGAGGTAGTCAAGTTAAATGGCTGTCTTTTTGCAGGAAGATCGACATATTGATTAGTAATAGTAACCATGAAGCTGCACTGATATGTCGCATGATGCTTCCTCCTCCCAGGGCTTTCGCATTTTGGTGATTGTCTCCCGGCCGCTGGACCTGCCGGATCTTCCCAATTTAGCCGACCAGTGGGCCTTGCAGGGCGGACTGAGACGAGTCCAGGCCCCGGCCTACCTGAAGATGCTCCGCCCGCCCACGGTGGAGGGCTTTCGCAGCGAGATCTTGAACGGCTACGACATCGTGCATTTCGACGGCCACGGAGACTTTGGGCTGCGCTGTCCCAACTGCGGCGGCCTCAATTTGGCGAGGAAGAAGAAATGCGAACGCTGCGAGTGTCTTCTGGACGGCCAAGAGGCGAAAGGCTACTTCGCC
The DNA here is from genome assembly GCA_035527135.1 of Methanothrix sp. Classification (GTDB taxonomy): domain Archaea; phylum Halobacteriota; class Methanosarcinia; order Methanotrichales; family Methanotrichaceae; genus Methanothrix. The sequence goes on from DATLBD010000053.1 coordinate 532, forward strand.
TTCGAGAGGGAGGACGGCAAGCTGGACGCCCTGGCGGCGGAGGAGCTGGCGGAGATCGTTATGAGCGCGCCGAGCAATCCAACGAAGCTGGTCTTTCTGAGCACCTGTGAGTCGGCCAAAGGGGGCGAGACAAGTCTCCTGAAAACCCTGCTGGGCAAAGGCGTTCCCGCCATCCTGGGAATGAACGAGTCGATAACAACAAAGGCGACTATGGCTCTAGCCACACCTTTTTACGCTAGCCTAGGGGCAGGCATGACCATCGTCAAGGCCTTCGAGAATGCCCTGCCCGCTCTGAATCGGTTGGAAAATGGCGGAAAACTGCAGAAAATCCCCGTGCTGGAAGGGCTGGGAAAGGATGTCAAGATTCTGCCGGCCAAAGTTGCCGGTAGGGCCAGCTTCGAGGCCGAGCCGCTCTTTGGCCTTCCCGAGCAGGAGTTCGTGGGCGACTACATCCGGGGCGACCCGCCGCACGGACGAAAGGGGCTTCTCTCTCAGGCCATGGATGCTCTGCAGTCCGGAGAGAAGCTGGCCGTTCTCACTGGCCAGGGAGGCATCGGTAAGACCGTGCTTGCCGCCGAGGCGGCGCGGCGGCTGGCCTGGCGTTATCCGGGCGGGATCTTCTGGCGAAGTGCTTTGGACATGAAACGATCGGACTTAAACGAGGTTCTTGACGTTTTCGACAACGTTTTTGGCTTGCAGTTTCGTACTCTTCCTCTTGATAAAAAAAAGGACACGGTTTTAGACTATCTCAGGAATTACGATACCGCCAGCCTGCTGGTGGTAGACAACGCTGAGAGCATCCAGGACCCGAGCCTCTGGCGTTTCCTGGAGGGCATCCCCCAGCCCAGCGCCGCCCTGGTGACAACGCGGGAGAGCCTCCCCCGTGAGGGCTGGGAGATCCGGGTGCCTGAGATGGAGCCTGAGGAGGCTGGCCGACTGCTCGTATCGGAAGCGCGCCGCCGCTCGCCTAAATGGGGTACGCATCTGAGTCCGGCGGATTTAGAGAGCCTGAACGAGGTCGCCCATTTCATGCAGGGCCATCCGCTGGCCATCAAGCTGACTGCGGCGCTCGTGGCCAGCAGAAGCCTAGCCAGCATTAGGGACGAGTTGAGAAGAAATCCACCCCAAGAGGTTTGGGAGCGCTTTGATATCTCTTACAGAAGTCTAACGGAAGGACAGAGAGATCTCTTCTGCCGCCTGGCGGTCTTCTCCGGCTCTATGACGGAAGAAGCCGTAGGGTGCATTTGCATTGAGGAGGACCAAAAAGGCAATTGGAACTGGCATAGCGATCTGGGGGAACTGGAACGCAGGTCCTTCCTGGACATGATTGAAATAGAAGCAAAAGATGAATCGGGCAACGAGGTCACGCTTTATCGCTACCGCTTGCATCCGCTCATGCGCCAGTATGCTGCCGGAAAAGCTGGAGACGATCTCCTAGCCAGGCTTCGACCCAAGGCTGCAAAGTATTTCCAGGATTACGCCCAGCATTTTGGCAATAATTTCGATATGCTGGAATGGGAACGAGGGAACATTCTGGCCGGAATGGACTGGGCTATATTGCAGCAGAAATCATCCTCAGGCGAGGCGAAAAAGGCGGCGTCCTCTCTTATTCTGGAATTTATGTCTGTTCTGGATGGATACCTGGACACCAGAGGCTACTGGAGCGAATGCAGGTTGCGTTTGCAGAAGTCCATAGAAGCTGCAGAAATACATGAGGATAGAAAACAGAAGGCTGGGTGGATTCATAACCTTGGCATATTTTATCAAAAAACAGGTGATTACGAAGAGGCCCGCAAGCTCTACCAGCAGAGCATGAAAATCAAGCAGGAACTGGGCGACAAGAGCGGCGTTGCTTTTTCTTTAGCTCAGCTTGCATTGTTAGAAGAAATTCAAGGAAATATAGGAAAGGCCTTGAAGCTAACAGATCAGGCAAGGACGATTTTTGAAGAGATAGGCAGTCCGCACTATGCAGAAAAGGCAAATAATCAGAGGAAAATACTTGAGAAAAAGCTATTATCTTCACCATCTGGCAAGAAAGATGATGATTTTGGCTTAAAGTAAGTAAGGTAATATTGACATGCTCAAAATCCAATGCTGCAATGAGAAATGCACCGCACCAGGCAGGATTTTTCAGTGGAATGAGCGCCCTCACTTGGAAGCAGAAGGCAGGCTGGCCCAGGAAGGGGACGAGGACGCGGTCTCTTTTATCGTGCAATGCAAATATTGTGGCACCAAAAACAAGATCTGGGTGACGAAGGTTCTAGAGAGCGACGTGACAAGGAAGATAAAGTAGATTTTTCGGAGGACTTCACTATGACTGACAATGCAGGCGCACCGGACGCCATCGGCGAGCCCGTCACTGAGCTGGACGAGTTCTGGCTGGAGACGGCCAGGACCGCAGTCCGTGAGTCCATCGCCTCACTGGAGGAGGCGGCCAAGCAGCTCATCGGCGCGGTGACCCTGGTGGAAGGCATCTACTTTGCAGCCATATCCTTCAGCGACCTGAGAAGTGTCATGGCCGTTCAGGGGACGGAGGCAAATCTTCGCATCGTGCTTTTCGTCAGCCCCATCGTCCTCTGGCTGATTTGCCTCTTCTTTGCCGTTCGGGTCTTCACGCCGAAGACCTACAAGACAAACCTCAGCTCGCCGGAGCTGGCAGAGAAAGTCTATCGGGAGATGGTCGGCTACAAGCACCGCAATTTAAAGAGGGCCTACTGGGCGCTCCTGGCCGGATTTGTGCCGCTGGTGGTGGCCCTGGTGTACTACCTGTTGCTCCTGGACGGGCCGGGCTGAAGGCTTTCATCTTTTTAAGTTTTTCTTGTCTCATTTG
>DATLBD010000054.1:0-5402 GCA_035527135.1 Methanothrix sp.
GGATGAGATCATGCGCGAAGTGGATAATGCTCGGGGGAAGGTGGTGATCTTCAGCTCGGAGTTTGAGCCAGGAGATCGATTGCGCTCTTTGGGCGGCGTTGCGGCACTGCTTCGATTCAAGATCGCTTGAAATTTCGCGACCCCCCAAGGTGCGAGAGGAAGTGAGCTGAAATGACCAAGTGCGACAAATGCCCCCGCTGTGCCATCATCTATCAGAGGTACTCGGGCATGCATCTATGCCGGGAGCATTTTGAAGAGGACGTGCACCGCAAGATCAGGGAGGCCCTGCGCCGGACAGGTCTCTTTGGCCATGGCGCACGCATAGCCGTGGGCTTGGATGGGGGACGCAAGAGCGCTACGTTAGCTTTTGTCCTCAATAATCTATTTGCTCGCCGAAGGGACATCGAACTATTGGCCGTCATCATCGATGAGGGGAAAAAGACAAGCCCCACTGCGGACCAGGCCAGCCATGTGGCAAAACGACTAAAGATCCCCTATATTGTAAAGAACCTGCCACCATTGCCGGCCCAATCTGCGCCGGCAAGAAACAGCCAGGGGCATGAAGATTTACCGGGTCATAACTTGCCAGATCATGAGCCGCCCTACAGTCTCCAATCCGCCCGAAGAAGGGAGCTGCTTTTTTGCGCTGCGCAGGAGAATGAAGCCAGCATTCTCGCCACAGGTGAAGATCTGGATGATGAGGCCCTGGAGATCTTCATAAGCTATCTGCGGGGCGATGTAGATGCAGTCGTATCTGAGGGTATTCCTGCAGGTATTGCTGGCCCTGGGAGCAAAGAGCACAAGATCGCCTGGATTAAGCCATTGCGACGTATTCCCGAAAAAGAGGCGCGACTTTATGCCATCGGACACGATCTGGGGTTTGATGATGCCGGTGAGGAGACCTATGCCGATGCCTTGCGCGGGCAAGCAAAGAGGCTGCTCTATGGCTTTGACTGCCGGCATCCCGGCACAAATTATTCTCTGCTGCGTGGCCTGGAAAAACGTTGGGCACAAGAAAGGGGCCGCCAAGAGCAAAGCCTTTAAGTAAAGATGCAAAATAATCGAGCCTTGCGCCTCGGTAGCTCAGCTGGTCCAGAGCGATTGACTTGTAATCAATAGGTCGCGTGTTCGAATCACGCTCGGGGCTTTATCCTTGCAATGCAGACAGGATCGGCAAGAATCAGAGCCGTTTCGAGATGCTTTTTAAAATCGTAAAATAGCCAACGTCTTTAAGTCAGCGATAATCTTTAGTTGTTTTATTACGAAGTCATCCATATAGTTCTTCCCGGCAAAACACTAGATTCACAAATTGAGATTACCATTTACGTTAGCCTTGTCAGGGATGGCCAAGATCCCGGGTGAAGAAAAGGAGAAGAGACCGTCTCAATGGACGACAGCGATAAGGCCTGAATTTCCGGTCAGGCCTTTTTTGCCTTCTTTACATCCAGCCTGGTTTTGCATCTGGGGCAAGCCTTCGGTTTATTCACCCTTGTCTCCCATCCGTAATGGCATTTTGGACATCTCATCTGTTTCATATTAATACAGTTGTAATAAGAGTATTAATAACTTTCGATTGTATATCATTATCCCTACTATCCTGGCAAGCGCAAAGCCTATAATTAAATGGACAGGGTAAATACAGAATTTCATGAACGAGATTTTGGAGATCCTTTCTGAAAACGCCAAAGCAACCCCTTCCGAGATCGCGGCGCTTCTGGGCAGACCTGAGGCAGATATAGCCAGAGAGATCCGGGAACTGGAAGATTCCGGCGTCATAAGAAAGTACATCACTCTGATCAACTGGGAGAAACTCGATCAGAGCTTCGTCTTCGCCGTTTTAGAGCTGAAGGTAGCATTGCAGCGAAAGACGGGCTACGACGTCGTGGCGGAGAGGATAGCTAACTTCTCGGAGGTAGAGTCGGTGAGACTGATCTCCGGAGATCATGACCTATCCGTCACTGTGCGGGGCAAGTCCATGAAGGACATCGCCTACTTTGTAGCAGAGAAGATTGCACCCCTGGAAGGCGTTCAGTCTACGTGCACTCACTTCATCCTCAGGAGCTACAAGGAGCACGGCGTCATTCTTACCGACAAGCCCAAGCCCCAGAGATTGGTGATTACTCCATGAAGCAGAGCCTGAAAAACATATCCATACCCGCCTGGAATGCCGAACAGCATTTAAATCAAGTTGTCAAAGATATGCCACCTTCTGGCATTAGAAAGTTCTTCGATCTGGTGAGCGAGATGAAAGGGGCGATCTCTCTAGGTGTGGGAGAGCCGGACTTCGTCACGCCCTGGCATGTGCGCGAGGCCTGCATCTATTCACTGGAGTCGGGAAACACTCACTACACCTCTAACAAAGGCATGCCCGAGCTTAGAGAGGTTATCCGCGAGTCAGTGCGCTGCGATCAGGGCCTTGATTACGATCCGGTCGAGCAGATACTGATCACCACTGGTGTCAGCGAGGCGGTTGACCTGGCTTTTCGCGCCACGCTAAACCCTGGCGACGAGGTCATTGTGCCCGAGCCCTGCTACGTGGCCTACACCCCGGACATCCTTCTGACCGGTGGAGTGGCAAGGACAGTTCCTACCCGCTTGGAGGATGAGTTCCGGCTGCAACCGGAGGACGTTGCCAGGGCCGTAACCGACAAGACTCGCGCCCTGCTGCTCAGCTACCCCAACAATCCCACGGGAGCGATTATGACCCGCTCCGACCTGGAGGATCTGGCCGATGTCGTTGTCGAGAATGATCTTCTCGTTATATCTGATGAGGTCTATGCCAAGCTCACCTATTCAGGCAGCCACGTCAGTTTCGCACAGCTGGAGGGCATGCAGGAGAGGACGGTCATCCTGAACGGCCTATCCAAGTCGCATGCCATGACCGGCTGGCGCGTAGGCTACGCGCTGGGCGACCCGGCTCTGGTGGGGGCCATGACCAAGATACATCAGTACACCATGCTCAGCGCGCCCACCATGGCCCAGGTGGCGGCAATAGAAGCCATGCAGAAGGGCGAGGAGGAGATGCTGCACATGAAGCACGAGTATGACCTGCGCCGACGCATGTTCGTCTCCGGCTTAAATCGCATCGGTCTGAACTGCTTCGAGCCCAGGGGAGCCTTTTACGCCTTCCCCTCTGTGAAAGCCTGGGGGCTTTCCTCAGAGGAGTTCGCGGAGCGGCTCCTCAAAGAGCAGAAGGTGGCGGTGGTGCCGGGCAGCGTCTTCGGGCCGAGCGGCGAAGGATTCCTGCGCTGCAGCTACGCCACATCCCGGGAGGAACTGATCGAGGCTCTGGACAGGACAGAGACCTTCCTCGCCAGCCTCTAAATTAATTTGAAGAATTTTAGGGATTTATCAAATAGAGACGATAGAATATGCTAAAAGCCAAATTCAAATCGGAGCAGACGGACAGGCTGGCGGGAGGGCTGGCCGCTCTGGGCCTTTCTCCCAACGCCTGGACGCTGATCTCCCTCGTTCCAGCGCTGGCAGGAATGGCGGCCTTGATGGACGGCAGGCTGGCCTGGGGTCTGGTGCTCTTCTCCCTGTCCGCCTTTATCGACATCGTGGACGGGACGGTGGCCCGCGTGACCAATCAGGCTACCAAGAAGGGGGCCTTCATCGACGGAGTGGTGGACAGATATGTGGAGCTGATGCTCTATCTGGGACTGCTCTTCTACCTGGGAAGGGGCGAGTTTCTGGGCCTGCCTTATGAGGCCTGGTTTATGCTGCTCTTCTTCGGATCGCTCATGACTACTTTCGTGCGGGCCTATGCAGATCACCGGGGCATAGTAAAGGGTGAAGCTGAGCTGAAGAAGATGGGAGGGCTCTTGGAACGATTTGAGAGGCTGATGCTGCTTTACCTGGGAATGTTTTTGGGGCTTTTCAATACCCAGTGGCTGATAATAGTAATAGCCATAACTGTGGTGCTGGCCAATGCCACGGCGCTGCAGAGGATAGTATTCGCAATCAGGCATGAACGTTGATAAATCCATGATACAGAATAGGACGGGAAAAAGGAACAGAGCAGTCTTTTTGGGAAGGAGCTGTTAAGCTTGTCATTTTCTTTGAAAATCCTCCGTCCTGCCAGAAAAATTCTGGACAAGATGGATGATAAACTCGCCCAGAAGGTCTACAGCCATATGGAAAGCCTTAAGGATGATCCTTTTCGCCCGCGCCCTGGCATGGACATCAATAAAATAGAAGGAAACCTTCGACCGCCGGGTTATAGGCTACGTGTAGGACGCTGGAGAGTTGAATATGTTGTCCTCGAAGAAGTGCGCGAAGTTCGTGTGGGTAGGATCTTCCCCCGGCGAAGGGATTCAGATTACAAATAAATAGTAGCAAAATCAAAGTAGGTGCTAATGGCAGCCAAGGAAAAGCTCATTTTAGATTTTGATCCCATCCCAGAGGAAGAAGAAACGAAGTGTTCCGACATCCTTTGGGAATATATAGAAGCTCATGAGGACGAGCTAGAGGATCTGGAAGCCTACGCCCGGAAACGTGGGCTTAATAGACACTAACAGAAAAATAGCTCGATACTTTTATCATTTCTCCCGTCAGGCCTAGGGCAAGATGTCCCCAGATTCGCGCCCCTTCAAGAACAGTAATCTGTTCTCCAACCACTATCTGGAAAAGCTGGTCAAAGACAGTCAACAGTGGCGGGAGGCGCAGCCTGAGCAGGCCTTTGCCCAGATCAATGAGCTTTTCCAGCGCAAGGCGCGCGTCCTGGAAAACTACAACGAATCCCAGTTAGAGGAGAACTTCATCCGCCCGGTGCTGCGCATTTTAGGCCACCATTTCGGAGTGCAGGGCAAGGTGCTGGGAAAGGACCGGACACCGGATTACGCCTTTTTTCCCGATGAGCAGAGCCTGGTGGAGGCCGAGGCCCATCCGGGAGAGGACTATTACCGCCACGCTGTGGCTGTGGGCGATGCCAAGTCCTGGAAGATCTCACTGGACAAGAGCCGCAAAGGCCTGGGGATCTTCGGGATGCAGAATCCCAGCTTTCAGATCGACGTTTACCTGCGAGACACGCCGCCCAAGTGGGCCATCTTAACCAGCGGCCGGCTCTGGCGGCTCTACCACGAGACGACAAGCTACAAGCTGGATAGCTTTTACGAGGTTGATCTGCCCTCGCTGCTGGAGAAAGGCGACGCAGAGAGCTTCAAGTACTTTTATCTCTTCTTCCGGCGGGAGGCCTTCGGGCGAACGGTGGACGGCGGCTCTTTCCTCGATTCCGTTCGGGAAGGAAGCGTGGCCTATGCCCAGGAGATAGGCGAAGACCTGCAAGAGAACGTCTACCGGGCTATGAAAATTTTGGCGCAGGGCTTTTTGGCCGAAGCGGGAAATGATCTCGCTTCATCCGAGCAAACCATTCGTGATGTGCAGGAGAACTGCATGCGGCT
>DATLBD010000055.1:0-4044 GCA_035527135.1 Methanothrix sp.
TAACAAAAAAATATTTAAAGTCAGAACGCTAATTAAGCTTCACTAAAGATAATGAAGGTGGGGCTTTGTCTGACTTTAGCGACCAGAAGGATACGACAGCATTTATGGAAAGACTGTTGAAAAGCAAATATTCCGACCTGATCATTCTCTCAGCGGTAATCATGGCCTTCTTAATGCTGATAATAATATCCACCGTATTAACATAAGTAAGAAAATGGAAAAAAGAGACCTTCATAAAAGAAGAAGGCCCTAAGCCTTGCGTGATCATAGGCCTTGAAAATTCTCTTTTAGCCTTTCCTGGATCTCCGCCAAGCTCAGGCTCTCCTGTGCTCCACCCGACATATCGCGCAAGGTGAACTTGCCGGCATCCAGCTCGTCCTTGCCCACAATTACCACAAACTCCGCGCCTGCTCCGGCCGCCGCCTTGAGCTGGGCGCCCAGCCCCCGGCCCATGACATCTAAGACCACCGGCACGCTTTTGCGCAGCTCTTTGGCAATTTTCGCGGCCTGCATCTTGACATCAGGCGTAAAGGCCAGAAATACAGGCGATCTGCGCGACCTTTCCATCTGCACTATCTCCATGATGCGATCGAAGCCCAGCCCAAAGCCCGTAGAAGAGATTTCCTTGCCCCCGAAGAGGCTGGCCAGCTCGTAGGTTCCTCCGCCGCAGATCTGCCGCTGCGCACCAAGGCCCTCGGCATAGATCTCAAAGACCGTGCCGGAGTAGTACTCCAGACCGCGCACAATCTCAAAGTCGATGGTGAAGTTGACTCCATAGGCCCCCAGAAGATCCACCGTCTCCTGGAATTCATCCAGCCGCAGCTCTGCTCCCACCTCTCTGCCCTGGCGCGCCGAGCCGCGACCGGCTGGAGATGGGATAGCACCCCCAGACGCGTTCGCGACGACTGCATCGGACGCTTCCTCAGGTCCTAGATCGTGCATGATCTCAGCCGCCCTATCCAGGGCAGGCTGGCCCTTCAAATCGATAAGCTCCAAGAGACCGAGATGGCTGCACCCAATATCCTCCAAAAGAGTCGCAAGAGCTGAGCGCTCCTTCTTGTCGATCATCCTCATAACCGAGGACCGGTGCTGCGCCTCTATCTTGCCTAGAATGGACCGGATCAATCCCAGGTAGCCGACGTGAATATCCCCAGCCACGCCCACGCTTTTCAGCATCCTGTCCGCCAGAGCAATGGCCTCCGCCTCAGAATCAGGCTTTGCGCCGCCTATAAGCTCGCAGCCCATCTGCCAGAATTCCCTAAAGCGTCCCTTCTGAGGCCGCTCATAACGGAAACAATTGCCGAAATACCATAGCCTCTGCGGTTTCGGCGAATTTTGCAGCTCGGAAACGTACATGCGCATCACTGGAGCTGTCAGCTCCGGGCGCAAAGCGAGATCGCGTCCCCCTTTATCCTTGAAGCTGTAGATCTCCTCTACCACGGATGCACCCGATTTTATGGTAAAAAGCTCAAGATGCTCAAATGTAGGGGTGGCTACCTCCCGGTATCCCCAGCGCTCTAAAATATCCTGCATGGCCTTCTTGGCCTGGCCCCTTTTCTCTGTCTCCTCGGGGAGAAAATCCCTGGTGCCTCTAGGTCTCTGGATGGTCATATCGGAAGAAGAAATGAAACAAAATGCCCTTATAGTTTGTGATGGCCTACCATTGACTGTGAACCGCAATTGGGGATGGCTTTTATTAGCCGCGGGACTTGTTTTCGTAATGGTCTCCTTTATGCAGTCCCCACCAGGAGGGAGCGGTCAGGAAATGGAAGGCTTTGGCGGCGTCATTCTGATAGGTCCAATTCCCATAGTATTCGGCTCCAGCCCCGAGATGGCCCTGGCCAGCATGCTCCTGGCTCTTCTGATCTTATCTTTCTCCTATTTGCTCATGCGGAGGCGAGATTGAGCGTCATACTGCTTGTGGGAATAGCACTCATCATCATGGGCCTTTTCTTGCTTTTCCTGCCCAGTAAAAAGAAGACCTGCTGCCCTGCGGCGGGCCCAGGCCGACAAGAGCAGGAAGAGGAAAGGCTGCCGCTGCCAAGCGCGAAGACAAGAGGCGGCGGCGTGATAATGATCGGCCCCATTCCCATCATTTGGGGCTCCGATCCCAAGACGGCGCTCTTCCTGATGATCATCGCCCTGGCCATAATGGTCACCTGGATTTTGGCCACAAAATAAGCAAAATCAAAATGAATTAAAATCAGATGCGAGACAAAAAGAGACAAATTGATCTTATTTCAGCTTCTCTTCTACCTCAGAGGGACAGATGATGATCTGTACCGGTTTTATAATTATATTGGAAGTGGCAACGGCGCTGCCTCCTTTTACAGTGTTTATGGCACTGACGGAAACACCGCGAATATCGATATCCAGATTATTTCCAAGCTGCAATTGGGGAAAGCCCTCTGCCGTTTGCTCCTGGCTCTGTCCATGATTCTCAACTCTTTCCAGGCTGACATTCAGAGCATTATCCACAATCTTCTCTACATCATCTCCCTGTTTCTCTTCCGGCCAGACCTTTTTCAATTCCTCTTGCTGGCCCGTGACGCTTACATCCATTGAATTGACGAGGCCCATGGCGTTTGGATCACCATTTTGCACTTCATTGCAGACTATATCTCTCTCTTTTACAGCATTGACGGCCTCTAGGTCAGAAATCTGGCTGGAGGAATGCGATCCTTCAAGATAGATCTTCTCTTTTGAAGGCAGGGTCCGAGGCATGAATTCAGAATTATGAAGCTGCGCGCCCAAAACATGTCGCATTGAAATAGATTCCTTGAGCTCGCTTTGCAGATCAGGCAGGTTTGATGGCATATCTGCGGCTGAAGCTGCAAGTACAGCACAAAGAAAAATAAAAGTGGCTCCCACCAGCACGAGGCCGGCGGGTCCCAGCATTTTACTCATTGATTCATCCTCTGGGTCATCAGACCCGAAGTTACTGCTGGTTGGTCACAATCTCTACGTTGTTCTGAGCCAGAGTGGATGCGGAATTCCACGCGAACGGGAAAGCACCCTGGGCGGAGAGACCGATGGCAGTTGCACTTCTGCTTCCGACCTTTATCTGCTCCACATTGTACTTAGTGCAGCAATCCCTGCAGGGATAGGTGGCATCAAGAGCCTGGCAGCAGGCACACTCTCCAGAATCCTGGTTCTTCTTGATCTTCAGATTGTTCTGCGCAGTGACTGCAGCATTGTTGGAGCCGAAGAAGCCTGCACGTTGAGCGAATCCGCCAATCGCCAAGGCCTTATCATTTCCAACCTCAATTGAGTCAAAGTTGGTATCTGCGGCCACAGGGAACTTGAAGGCATTGCCTCCAGTCTCAAAAATTCCAGTTCCGAGAATATCCACACCGCCGCTTCCAATCATCGCACTCTGCGCCATAGCTGGAACCGCGAATGCGGCCAATGCCATAGCCAGCACAAAGAACATTGCTACTCTTTTAATAGTCTCACCCCATAAATCCTTTTAGGTTGTACTTAACTAAGTTTCAATTATATATATATGTTTTGGTGCTTTTTGCAGTAAAATAGTAGATTTATAGAAATATTCTAATTTAGAAATTTTACATACAATATGCATAGCCAATAATAAGATAGACCATCACTGATACCGAAATATGCCAACATAAAAACGTGATCGACTGATGTTTATCAAAAAATATGTATAAATAAAAAGATAATAAAACAAGAAGCTTGCATAAATAAGAATAAGTGGAAAAATAAAACAGGTTCCTCGCTATTTTCGCATAGGTGTGACAGGAGGTACAATCCTCAGGGATGCCAACCCGCCATCCAGACTGACTGTTTAGCTATCCTGCTTGCCGATTTCTTGATCCCGACTCCAGATTCAATTTCATGATAACCTGGAATTAGCCACATGAAACAAAAAAGAACCATAAAACCGGAGTTTATAAAATCCTGAAAAATCATGCCGCTGCGCTCTGATTTTTCCTGGGTATAACAAAAATTAATTCAAGCGGGTATGAATTGCCCTAGTTGAAGCTTAGTAAACACTTCCGCAGTGCTCTTATTCATGTCTTC
>DATLBD010000056.1:0-6048 GCA_035527135.1 Methanothrix sp.
TTTGCCACAGGGCTTGGTATCGCATTGGTAAATGAATATATGGATTTGATCGAGGAACTGGAAGGGAAGGTCGAGAAAGGATGATAAACTATATGTCGATGGGATCGGAATACTGGGTGGGGGAAATAATGCCTTATTTGAGGTTAGCCACTTGAAGCAGCGAAGAGCCAAATAAACAATTGAAAGAAAGGACAGTGCAAAAAGAATGCTGCAAAAAACAAAAAAAGGTCGCAATAGAGGGAAGAGCCAGATCGGCTATCTGGCTCACAATTAAAATTTAAGCTGTGATCTTGCTCTTGGCGATGTACTTGATCAGCTCCGGGCCAATTCTGGCCTTCTTCTGGATCTGATTAGCTACATCGTCCATGCTGGCACCGCTGGCTGCCAGGGATCTGATCTCCTCCAAGGTCGCGTCGTCCACGGTGAAGTACTCATCCAGATCCTTCCTGTGGCCCCAAACATCTCCTTCCAGAAGTACAATGCCCTGCATGTCCAGGAACACCTGGATGGCATTGGACATGGTCTTGCGATAGGAAGGCGGTACCTGAATCATCCTCAGCCTGGGGCATCTCTGCATCAGATTGAGGAAGTCTACATTGCTGGCGCGGAAAGCCAGGTGGACCGTCTTTTCATTTGGGTTGAGATTTGGAATCTCATTTCTTGCGCTGACAACTCTAAGTCTCATAGATTCTCCAATTCACTAAATAATGTTTCTTAGTATTAATAGACGCTTTAGATGAACACATCTGTACAGAACGATATCCTCCATCTATATACCTGTTAGCAAAACAAATCTTGCGGGCTTTTAAGGTACTAAATTTGACAAAACTGATACTAATTTAAAAGATATCATGACAGATATCCTCTGCGGCCTGATGGAAACATGGCAAAGCAGAGCCTTGCGGTTTGCCCAAAATACATGAAAATCTCGCAGATGCTTTTTTGATTTAAGCTTTCTTCCATTCATGCCCACTATTGGCAATAATGAAAAGAACACAGCTACGAAAAAGGGCGAGTATTTTTGTATTCAAACGTGAGAGTGCCTGCTTCAACTCATGCAGACTTCCTTTGGATCACTTTTAGGAGTTGGACGTTGGACAGAGAAGATATTCAGGGAATATTTTAGTGGATATTTGGAAGATCAATCTTCGGGGTGTTCTGCAGCATTTTGCCCTTGAAACGATGAAATCTTAGAAACATATTTCGAGTTCGCATTAGAGCGAATCATAGAGAGAATAATCGAGGGATTATAGTTGTTTGCATAATTTGATATAACGCATATAATATTATTTAATTATCTATGACCTGGCGAAACGCATTCTATATTTAAGTAGTATTATACGGACTAGCGCAAAGAACTATAATTGAGGGATGAATAGCGGGATGGATGGAGGGATGTGTAGAGGAATGAATAGGGATACGTGTAGAGGGATGAGTAAAGGAAATAAAAGGGGGACTATAGAGGGAAGAGCCAGATCAGGGGTGTTCTGGCTCTGACCTCAAGCCTCAAACTGTGATCTTTGTCCTGGCGATATACTTGATCAGGTCCGGACCTAATCTGGCCTTCGTTTGCATCTGATTGGCGATATCTTCCATGTTGGTACCTCTGGCAGCCAGGGCGCGAATCTCCTCCAAGGTGGTATCTTCCACGGTGAAGTACTCATCCAGGTCCTTTCTGTGGCCCCACACATCTCCTTCCAGAAGTTCAATGCCCTGCATGTCCAAGAACACCTGGATGGCATTGGACATGGTCTTGTGATAAGAGGGCGGCACCTGAATGATCCTCAGGCGGGGGCATCTTTGCATCAGATTGAGAAAATCCACATTGCTAGCGCGAAAAGCCAGGTGAACCATCTTCTCATTGGGGTTGAGATTTGGTATCTCATTTCTTGCGCTGACAACTCTAAGTCTCATTCTTTATCACTCCAACCATTAAAACGCATTGATATTATTAATAGACACTTGTGTTGTACACATCCGTATAATTCAAGTTCAATAGAGCCAATTTTCCGCTAAATTTAGTTTACCAGTTCTTGCGGCAGGATATCTATAGCCCGGACTATAAAAGCATTACTTAACTCGAAATGCTAACAATTATCACACTTAAACTCTAGTGAAACATATCATCCGTTATATGGTTTACAGATGCGACCATATTTGCAGGATTCTAAAAATTTGATCTTTCTATTTCCAAAAAAAAAGCAAATCAGCAATAGTTCGCGGAGGGATTATGCTAAATGAGCCTCCTGCGACGAGTGCCCTTATTTTAAGATAATTTAGTATTTGGGAACTATATCGGAAGAGAAGCTTCGCGATGTAAATTGAGATACAGCTTTGCATAGTCCTGGAAAAGGAGCAAGAACAGCGGTGTGGTACAATAAGAAGGCATTTTGATCACTCGTGGATTGAATTGCTTCCCTGCATCATGTGTTGTTTGAAACCGACTCGATTTAACGGCAGCCCAAGAAAGTGGCAAAAGAAATCATTTCAAATAATAGATGTTCAAAACAAGAGGTGTTTAAAAGAATGCTGCGGCTATTATCTGCTTGCCATTAGCTTTATATAACTTATCCGTGGTTGTGCTGGAGAATCAAAGAACAAATGCGACCACCTTAGTTGGAATGATATTGCAGCTATCATTATGAAATTCTGAAATAATTAAGTCGACGGAAGGAGCCACTTGGCCAATGCATTGAGAATAGTGCGGATCTAGTTTGACTTAAGAGGCGAAGGGGTTTTAAAGAAGAGGGATCGTATAGGAGAAGATCTTCATGGGCAGGGTTAAGCTTACAGATACGGTTTTTAGGGATGCTCACCAGTCTCTTCTGGCCACCAGGATGAGGACCAGAGACATGCTACCCATAGCAGAGAAGATGGACCAGGTTGGTTTCTTCTCATTAGAAACGTGGGGCGGAGCGACGTTCGATACCTGCATTCGGTACCTGAACGAAGATCCATGGGAAAGGCTAAGGGCATTAAAGAAGGCCATGCCTAATACTCCGATGCAGATGCTGCTTCGCGGGCAGAACCTGGTCGGATACAGGCATTATGCCGATGATGTAGTGGACAAGTTTGTGCAGAAGGCAGCCGAAAACGGCGTTGATATCTTTAGAATCTTCGATGCCGTGAATGACATTCGCAACATGGAGCGGTCGATCAAAGCCGCGAAAAAGATGGAAAAGCACGTCCAGGGCGGCATCAGCTACACCATCAGCCCCGTGCATAGCAATGAGTTGTTTGCGCAGTTTGCCGTGCAGCTAGCAGAGCTTGGATGCGACTCCCTCTGTATCAAAGATATGGCCGGACTGATTACTCCTAAAAATGCATACGATCTTATCAGGGCTGTGAAAAGGGAGGTCAACCTTCCCATAAATTTGCATACTCACTGCACTAGCGGCATGGCCCAGATGAGCTACTTCCATGCCTGCCAGGCAGGAGTTGACATCCTGGATACGGCCATGTCACCCCTCTCCGGTGGCAGCTCTCAGCCCGCCACAGAAAGCCTGGTGGCATCGCTGCAGGGAACGCCCTACGACACGGGCCTGGATCTGGAGCTTCTAACTGAGATCAAGCGATACTTCGAGAGGATTATGGAGATCTATGCACCGGTCTTTAATGCCATCTCTGCGCGCCTGGATACCAATGTCCTGGTCTATCAGGTTCCGGGCGGCATGCTCTCCAATCTGGTCTCCCAGCTCATCGAGCAGAAAGCACTGGACAAGTTTGATGAGGTGCTGGCAGAGATACCGAAGGTTCGAAAGGACCTGGGATATCCGCCTCTTGTCACTCCCACCAGCCAGATAGTAGGCACGCAGGCCGTTTTGAATGTCATCACAGGCGATAGATACAAGATGGTCCCCAAAGAGGTTAAGGACTATGTCAAGGGCCTTTACGGAAAGTCGCCGGCCATGATTGATCCCAAGGTCAGGTTGAAGGTTCTCTGTGATGAGGAGCCTATTACCGTTCGCCCCGCAGATCTGCTTTTGCCGGAGTATGACAATGCCAAGAAAGCAGTCGATGCTCTGAAATTGGGCACGCGGGAAGAGGACTATCTCACTTATGCTCTCTATCCACAGGTGGCCCTCAAGTTCCTGCAGGGCGCGGCTGTGGAAGAACAACTGGTCAAAAAGAAGTCCGCTGCAGTAACATCAGTCCCTCTGAAGGCAGAGCCCATGGCCCTTAATGTGGAGATTGATGGTGAGTCCTATCTGGTCAAGGTTGCACCGGCCGGCATGACCATCGAGGAGGCTCAGCCCAAAGCTCCCAAGGATGGGTTGACAGTGCCCATGCAGGGTGTTATCATTCGCTACAAGGTCAAGAAGGGCGATAAGGTGGCCGAGGGTGATGTAGTAGCCGTCTTAGAGGCCATGAAGATGGAGCAGAACATCCTGGCCAACAAGAAT
This sequence comes from Methanothrix sp., assembly GCA_035527135.1. Classification (GTDB taxonomy): domain Archaea; phylum Halobacteriota; class Methanosarcinia; order Methanotrichales; family Methanotrichaceae; genus Methanothrix. The sequence continues at coordinate 4,404 of DATLBD010000056.1, forward strand.
GGAAAGGTAAAAGAGATCTATATCAAAGAAGGCACTACCGTCACACCCGGCGATGTGCTGATGACCATCGAATAAAGAGGTATAATAAGTGACAGTCAAGAGAGAACAGGTGCTCATTGAGGCTCTGCCTTACATTCGCGAGTTCTATGATTCCATTATGGTCTTCAAGATCGGAGGATCGATCATGTCCGACCGTGCCGTGCTGGAGGATTTCATCCAGGATGTGGTGCTTCTCCGCTACATCGGCATTCATCCCATTATTGTACATGGCGGCGGTCCGGAGATCTCACAGGCCATGGAAAAGTTCGGTAAGAAGGCCGAGTTCGTGGGCGGCCTTCGCGTCACTGATAAGGAGACGCTGGGCATTGCGCGTATGGTCTTGCTGGGCAATATTAACGCAGAGCTTGTCAACCTCATCGGCAAGTATGGGGGCAAGGGCATTGGCCTATCTGGCCAGGACGGCATGTTCCTGAAGGCCAGGAAGAAGGCACTGCTCAAGGTTGAGGGCATGGAACCTGTGGATTTGGGATTCGTGGGAGATGTAGAGAAGGTGGACCCGGAGATACTCATGATCATGGCCGGCAAGGGCTACATCCCCGTCATCTCGCCCATTGCGGCAGACGACGAGGGCAATAACCTGAACGTCAACGCCGACACTGTAGCCGGGGCTGTGGCCGTGGCCATGCGGGCCAAGAAGCTCTTCTCCATCACCGATGTGGAGGGCGTGCGCATGAATCCCGACGACCCAAAGAGCGTCATCTCTGAATTTCCAGCATCCGACTTCGGTCGGCTAGTGGAGGAAGGCGTTATCAAGGGCGGTATGATTCCTAAAGTGGAAGCCTGCGTGCGCGTGGTGCGGGACGGAGTGGAAAAAGCCCACATCATCGACGGCAGAAAGCATCACGCCATATTGCTGGAGCTGCTCACCACGGAAGGTGTGGGCACCATGATCAGCAGGAAATGAAGGGAGCAGGGCAGGGCAAACGCCCCTAAAATCTCAAGCATACCGTCCTTTGCAAATTTTCTTTTTTCTTGTCATTTGTTGAACTTTAAGCTTTCTGCGTTCGTATGTGTTTAGCTTCTTCATGAATCCTGTAAATTTGGCAACATCGATTTAGACCAGGAAAATTAAATAATATGATGGTAATACTTATTCATTAGGAGTATGCACGAGGGAGAAACTATCAAGCAGCTTCAGGAACAGAACGAGCAATTGAAACGTGAGAATGAGTTGCTTAAGGCTAAGATTTGCGAGCTTGAAGCCAGGTTAGCTCAATATGAGAATGCGCATACCCCACCAAGTCTAAGACGTGGCCGCAATCGCAAAAAAGATCAGGACAAGAAAAACAATGGAAAGCCTGGTCAAAAGATTGGTCACAAAGGCGTAACAAGACCTTATGCTGCTCCGGATAAGCAGGTAGAAGTCACAATTGATCTATGCCCAGATTGCGGGGCTGATCTTGGCGCTCCTTTTCGAATAGACTCGAAGATTATCGAAGAAATCCCTGAACCTCAGCCGATCATAGTCACTGAATACAAAATTGCGCATTACATATGCCCCTGTTGCCGGAAAGAAGTTGTTGCAAAAGATCCAGGCTGTCCACATGAAGGCAAATTCGGAAACAATGTAATTGCTCAGGCAACA
>DATLBD010000057.1:0-5123 GCA_035527135.1 Methanothrix sp.
CGATAATCATCTGGCTGGGGGCGGCCCAATGCAGCGTAGTCATCAATGAGGTGGAGGCAAACCCTGCCGGTGATGAAGATGCCTTTAAAACACCCATAATGGCATGGTTTGAGCTTTACAATAATGACGATAAAGAGGTGGATATCAGTGGATGGAGCATAAACAGCTCGGAAGGAAGATCGATTACCATTCCTCAGGGCGCGGTCGTCAGAGGTCTGGATTATTACGTAATAGATGTGAAGCCTAAGTGGTTGGCTCACAGCGGCGAGCTTCTGGTGCTTCAGAATGCCACAGGCTTAGAGATGGACCGGACGGCTATCCTCAGCGATGGAGAGGACAATGAGGGCGCCTGGACTCGGGACCCTGACGGAAGGGATACCAACAGCACGGATGACTGGAAGTTCCTGGTGTCAAGCCGCGGATTCTAGAATGGGATACGAGATCTCACTCCGTCTAGCCTGGGATGAGCTGGACAAGCTCGCTTTGCAGGATTGCACCGTCTCTCTCCTAGGCGAAAATTACCAGGTGAGTGTGGGCGAAAGAGCGGTGCTACAGTCCTCCGGCGATCCTGCCGCTGAAATGGAAGCTGTAATTATCTTGCATTACCTGATCGGCCTTTTAGAGCGCGGCTTTCATCGCACAGGTGATTGGATATCCTTCAAAGAGACGCCAGGAGGCAAGCTCTTCTGGCCTGCCTTTCAGGAGAGCGCCATAAAGCCGCTTGTGCAAAGCTTTCAGCAGGATCCGGAGGGCCTGATCAGGGATATGCAAGAGCGACTGGATGGCCGGAGATTGGAGGGCGGGGATGTGGCTGTGGAAGTGGCCGCGTTTCCGGAGGTTTACGTCCGAATGGTCTTCTGGAAAGGAGACGAGGAGCTGCCCGCCGAGGCGACTATGCTCTTTGACCGGGGCCTCCTGGAAATCTACGGCACGGAGGACGTGGCGGTGTTGCTGATGGCGACTGTGAATAGAATAAAGCCTACCCAGTGATGCTGGTAATCCGCACCTCAGACGGCAGGATTCGCTGGATGAATGTGACCGAATACCTGCAAGAGCATGGAAAAGACACAAAGCAAATCGTCTTCGAGGGCGAGCCCTTTACGGCTCTGAATGTGGTAAGGCGCAGAGACGAGCTGCTGCAGAGTTAAGAGTAAAGGAATAGGCGGGCTTGGCCTTCGCGCCATTGCCCCTTTTTCGAAAATCTATTACACCGGCCCCGTTTGTCAAAGCTACTTCTACGATGAGCATATCCATTGCGTTTACCGGCATACGGGATTTCTGTTCCAGCATGCTTCGATTTCATCAATGCTGGCTTTAGACAGCGCAGTCAAGAGCAAGCCGAAACAGCGGGCAGCTCTCGTTTATCGTTTTACGATTACCTGGCTATTGGATTCTTGAGCATTTCCTGATCAGAAAGGCTTTTCATAGACTTACGGGCTACTATTACCAAGCCGATGAACCAGTCCAACCCTTGCCGCTTTCATGGTGACATTGCTGACACCTGCTTTTGGATCAGCGTTCCTGAAGTCATTGATACTCGTAGTGTACATATCTGACATCAACCCACCTGGATTCTTTTTGAATGCATTGTTATCAAAAATCTCTGGATTTAAGTTGGTAAGATCGATGGCAAGCGGGTTTCCCCAAACATATCCCGGATCCATTGGATTTATTATGGTCCTGTTGATCGATTCATTGACTGCATTTCTATTAGGATCTATCGCGTCTGATGGTAATTCTGCAAGAACAGGTGCTATCAAAGCAATTAAAAGGGCTGCAATTGCTATTCTAAAATTCGCTCTCAAATATTTCATATAACCACTCCTAGATGTGCATTTTTAATTCATTCTTCCATTCTTGGTAAGACAACCAAGGCTCAATCGCACATGCAGCTCTCTTCCAAGACACTGAATGCCGCCCACTCTTACGGCATATGACGATATAAACTATAATGAATATATACTTTGCGGTATAAAACTTGACGGCTGAACTTAAATTATCTGCAAAAGAAAATGAACGGGCCTATGATCTTTATATTTCGATGATTTACGGAAGAAAACCACATCAAATTAAAAAATTTTTAGATATATTTTTAATAATACTATTCGACATATTCATAATGCATGTATCCCTGGTGGTCTATCTTGGCCAAGACAAACTCACCGCAAGGCATGACCACGCTCTTTTCCATCTTTCCTTCGTGAAGCTTCTCATATTCTTGCAAAGATATCTGCCTTCTCTCCTGCAGCCTCTGTACTAGACCTCTTAAAGGCACAGAGCTGGCCTGCTGCTGCACGATGGCCGAGAAGAAGAGGGCCGAGCATCCGCTTCCGTAGGCTCCGAAGCCTAATCTCTCTCCTGCATGTATTTTCTGCGTTTCCAGGAGGCTGGCCAGGCCCAGGTAGATCGATCCGGTATAGATGTTTCCCACCTGGCGAGAGAGCGTGGCCGTATCCTTGACTTTGGCTGCAAAGGCCTGCAAGAATTGCTCTGACTTTGCGAAGCGCCGGGCATAATCCGCCTCTTCAGCCTGATATTTTCCGAGATCTTCATACTCTCGGGCTTCTGGCTCTCTTCCCAACTCCTGCTCGATATCGCTGCATCTGCAGCTTTGTCTCCAGTCATGCCTGAAGATTGCAGCCGAAGCGTATTCGACCATTCTGGGATAGGGAATATGAAAGAGAATATGATCTATGAAATCTGTGATGCACTCGCCCGCGCCTGGATTTATTGCCCCCCTTCGCGCCGCTTTGGCGGCAAATGAATCGAAGGCCCCTTTCATTGCATCCAGATAGCATTGATTGCTGTGCTTTCCGTTTACAACTGCAGTCGTGCAGCCCATAGGCCGGAAGAAGTCGTTCTCATCCCTGGTGAAGGAGCCGTAGATCTGCTCCAAGGCCAGCAGCCGGGGATTCTTTTTTAAGAGCAGAGCCACGCTGCCTGCACCCTGCGTGTACTCCCCAGGGGAAGCAAGCGGGTACTTGGCCACATCTGAGGCTATGACAATGCCTACCTTGTCTTCTTCTTCAGCAGCCAGCCAGTAGCTGAGGTTCTCCAGAGCAAAGGTTGTTCCGATGCAGGCAGCCTTAAACTCAACGGTACTGCATTCTTGAAATGAGCCCTTTCCGTAAATCTTCTCCAGCATACCGATGACATAGGTTCCCATGGCCTTGGCCTCGTCTAGGGCTGACTCCGTTCCCACATAGATTTTGCCGATCTCTTCCGGGCGAAGGCGAGCTCGTCGCATTAGATCTAATAGCGACATGGCTGCCATAGTGGCTGCATCCTCATGCGCGTCGGGAACTGCCATGCGTTCGATGCCGATTCCTTTAATCAGCTTGCCAGGATCGATGCCTCGATTTGTGGAGAACTCTCCCGCCAGGGGAAGAAAGAGCCTGGGCACATAAACGGATAGATCATCGATTCCCACGGCCAGTCCTTTACCTGCCGGCATATCTTCAATACTACAGCTCAAGATCGGCATCTCCTTGCTGCTGACATGGGTGGCAGGATATTATTTCAGGTTTTTGCTGCCTCAATTTCCTTGCCTCAGTTTCGCGATTAACAGTAATCTCTCGGGAGACAAAGGGCCCTTCATCAAATTTTGCTGAATATTCTCAGGCCAATCATCAAGCTAATCCTCAGGCCGAGCAGATGTTTTTTTAGGAAAATATATCAATTAGAAACGCCAATTATAGTATAGAATTTTGGGAGTGATGGATATATGTCAGACAAAGATGTATACAAGATAATCGAGTTGGTCGGGACCTCCCCGACTAGCTGGGAAGAAGCAGTTAAGACCGTTGTTGACAGGGCTAACAAAAGCCTGAGAGACCTTCGCATTGCTGAGGTCAAGGAGCTGGATGTCCGGCTGGAGAATGGAAAGATCGCTGAGTACAGGGCCAAAGTCAGGCTCTCCTTCAAATACGAGGGAGAAGAATAGATTTTAGCCAATTGCACGGTCCTTTGAAAAGCAAAGCTACCTCTTCAAGCAATTCCCCCGAATAAAGAGTAGCGCAAAAGGCCGGCCTCGTGTTGGCAGGGACGATCTCATTCTGCTCGCTGTCATTTACAGGGCCGACCGCAAATCTTTTTCCTGTTTTCTATCTTTTCATCAAGGAGGATTTCGAATAACGGTGCATTAGCAATTTCTGTAGGGGACTTCGCAGATATTTTTAGTTTGAGCGCTGCGTAATCGTCATTTCGCGATAACCTTAAAATTGTTTACGTGCAACAATCTTATGGTGGAGGCCAGTAGAATGAGATTGGCAAGCATACTGTTATTCGCAATATTGCTAACATGTTTATCTTTTCCAGCTCGTGCGATTGAACCAGGTGATATCGCAGCGCCTAGCATTAGCGCTCCGAACATGGACATGCCAAAGCCTCTTATTACAAGGCCGAGCATGGATACGCCAGAGCCAAGACCCAAGCCGCAAGATATTCGGGAAAATAAGACTCAAATGACCGACGTCAAGTCAAATGATGTGAGCGGCAAATGGTTGATAAAATTCGATGATCGGCCAGACAGGCTACTTGATCTGACCCTCTGGTCGTCCGGCAAAGCTAAAATCATGGGTTATGGCACTCTGATAAAGGGAGGCGCAGAGAATTCTGTGACTGTCAGCGGATCTTATGCCGAGGAGGAACTTATTTTAACCGTTAAATCGGCGGAATCAGAATACGCGAGCCAGAAATATGACGAGTACCATCTCGACCTGTTTATGTCAAATAATACCCTAAACAATTCCATGTTGGGCACTTACACACTGATGTCCGGAGGCGAGTTCTTAGGTGATGGAAATGCCACGGCAGTTAAACGCTAGGTAGTGCTACTCGGATCTGGCTTGCATTCGTAAATCAAGCCCACCCGACGTGCGTCCACCCGACCAGATCTGCTCGATTGGATTTCCTTCATCTGTCTGCGCCTTAAAGTTGCTATCCCCGCCACCCGAATCACATTGCCAAGCTCAAACCGCTCAAGGAGATGCCCGGCGCTGTAATAGCAAAGCTTTCTTGATCCAAAATCCAGAGCTTTGCAGCTCAAAGCAACTCAAGCGCTTCTCTGCCCGTCTGCCCGACCTTCAGTCCCAGCTTCTCTGCGGCAGGATTTGCTTCCTTGA
>DATLBD010000058.1:0-11498 GCA_035527135.1 Methanothrix sp.
TATCTCCCACGATATTCTCCTGATTTGAATCCGATTGAATTTATTTGGAAATCTATAAAACGGGTATTATCTATATCGTTTGTCCCAGATCTGACGGAAATGAGGCGTATTATCGCGGAATCTTATTGCAGCTTTGCAAAACTCAAAAGTTATGCGGGTTATTGGATAAGGAGATTTATATCAAATAATTCTCATTATAAAAACTTATGCAATTAACTATAAACCGAAAAATTTATACTCGATTACCGACATAATAGTAGTACGGAATCCTTTAGAATTCAGAAAGTCGACTGGCGAGAGAAGAGGCCCACATAATTATCATTCGACTCTGAGAAATAGCTCGATAGCTCTGTAGATAAGTATCTTGGTTTCTGTTGACGTTTGCCTTTCCAAACGGATATCTAAGGCAGTAGCCCCTTATGGCAGACGCCCCCCTGAACCATCATTTCCAATTCTACAAATCAAGCCGATAGTAACTGGCTTCGTCTCTCCAAAGCTATGCAGATTAGGAGATTCGGTGGATTCGGTGAGCAGTAGCTTCGCTTTAATGGTGTTGCAGGACCGAATACCCAACGGAAATTTTGGTGAGATAACATGTCAGAATTGTATAGAAAAATGATAAATGAAGCCATGATGGCCCAGCATGCCGATGTAGAGACTGTGAAGAAGAAGAGAGGCAGTAGCTTTTTAGTGGAGGATACCAGAGCCTATATGGATGTCGTCAACAAGATGAAGCCGATTGAGAATCAGTCCAAATCAGTTTTTAAGCTTCATGTGGACTCCGTAAATGCTCATTTCAATATCCTTTCCTCTCTCACCAAGACCATTCGGCCAGAGGACGATCCCTTTGTGGAGCATTACCAGACGCCGGCCATCCTGGAGATCATCTGCGAGGAGGACGAGAAGTTCAAAAAGAGTCTGGAGGCTTTCATAGCCGCAGTAGGCAAGGCAGAAGCACTGGTCGGCCTGGAGGCGGCCAGGAGGTATGGCGGCTTTTACGGCCCCACCTGCGTGGTGGACTTCGCCTTGATTCCGGGCAGCACCAGCAACGTGGTCAACCGAATCTTGAAGACCGTTAATATTCCCGATGCTCACAAGCAGGCCATACTGGCCGCTAAATCCTGGGGCATGAACACCTCCTACGGCATTGGCGAGGTCTTTGCAAACCAGGTTGAGAAGGGCGCAACCCTGGCACAGGCCGTGAAACAGGAGATCGATGAGATCAAATACATCTACGAGAGCCCCATCGAGGCGCAGGGCAAGCTGATGGACGCTTTCGGCCACAAGTCCTTCGATGTGCGCAAGTACATGTCCGAGTACAAGAAGAAGATGACGGCGACTGTGAAGGAGGCCATGAATGAAGGCGTTCACTATGGCAATATCCTCACTGTTCCCGCCTACTGCGTGGGAGATATCTCTCACCACATCGCTCAGTCCACATTCAATATGTGCAAGGACGATGTGATCATGGCCGTAATTGAGGCGACCACAGAGGTCATGGACTCAACCCTCAATAAGGCTGTAGACAAGATTAAAAATGAGTATCAGCTCTTGAGCCTGGCCACGGGCTCCTCGGCTGCCGCCGTGGAATACATTTTGGAGCTGGACGGATTTAATGCTATCATGGTCGTGGATCTGCTCACCAAGAGATTCCATAATTATGTCCAGCTCTATCCCACCCGAGGCGCGGCTGCGGAGCTGCATAACTGCGACTTCATGGATATGATCTACCGCGGCTGGAAGCTTCTCGATCGGTCCATGAGACAGAGAAACGGCCTGGGCGGCAGGTTGGTTCCAAAGGTCTCGGGCTTTAACATTGACCTGGAGCCGATTCATCAGAACGAGGTTCTCATGAACCCGCAGCGCTACGCCTATCCTGCCTGTGCCATAACCGTCCGGTTCTCCGCCCTGATGAGGCTGGCCGACTATCCGTGTCTTCTCACCAGCGAGCCGGTAACAGCCACCATGATGACCAATATCATCGCCCTGCATAAAGAGACTCCTGCATCGCCGGCAAGAGTATGCAAAGGCTGCGCCGCCGCATCTTTGATCGACTTCAGACATGCATACTGCCAGTATAGAGAGGCAGTGTAGAGTGCAGAGTGTAGAAAAACGGCAGATCGAAACCTGAAAATTTTTTAGGAGAGGAGTATAGGAGGATACCATGAAATGTTATCTCTGTGCCCTGGAAAAAAAGGATACTGACGCCGTGGCCATATGCATAGTCTGTGGAATGGGATGCTGTATGGATCATCTGGTGCGTGAAGAGGTGGACGTCTGGGAAGGCGGTTATCCCTTCCCTGCCAAGAAGCTGAAGAGAAAGCTTCCCAGAATATTGTGCAAGCCCTGCTACTCAGTCTACCACGAGGGATGAAGAATGTCAGATATGTCGGAGGGATGAAGAATGTCCTTGATGAAGAGGTCCCTGGCAGAGCTGGTGGGAACATTTGTGCTGGTCTACTTCGGGGCAGGTTCCGCGGCCATCACGCTCATGATCGCTCGGGGCCAAAGCCCACCCAATCCCTTTAACATCGGCATCGGTGCATTGGGGGGCCTTGGCGACTGGTTTGCCATCGGAATGGCCTTTGCCATAGCCATCACTGCCTCCATTTATGCTTTGGGCAGGATCTCGGGAGCGCATCTGAACCCGGCGGTAACCATTGCCCTCTGGGCTACGAAACGTTTTCCTGCGGCAGATATCGGCCCCTACATTGCCGCCCAGCTTGTGGGAGCCACGCTAGCCAGCTTTCTTTTTGCGGCCAGCGTGGGCATGGACGCGGTCAATGTCGGCGGCCTGGGGGCGACAGCTCCCTTTCCGGGCATAAGCTATGGCCAGGCGATTCTGGCAGAGGCTATAGGCACATTTCTGCTCATGCTGATCATCATGGGAGTGGCTGTGGACGAGAGAGCTCCTCCGGGATTTGCCGGCCTGATAATTGGACTTACAGTAGGCGGAATTATCACCACTACTGGAAACATTGCCGGATCATCATTGAATCCTGCCAGAACCTTCGGGCCGTACCTGGGAGACTACATACTTGGACAAAACAACCTCTGGCATTTTTTCCCCATTTACATCGTGGGACCGATAGCCGGTGCTTTGATTGCAGCCTTTCTTTATGATTATCTATCCAGTGACTAAGGCTGCAGATTTATTTTTTTTTTTGGGGAAACACCCACGAGACACGAAAAGCTCGATGTATCCATAGTCCATGTCTCATTCAGCTCCTTCCTGGCACGCCGCACCTAGCGCAAGCTTAAACCCCTTTTAATTAGGACAGCTTCCTGGATTATCTTGACCGAAGATTCCTATGCCAAAGCCGTTATCGAAGCCGCCCTCTTCGCCTCGGGCAGAACGCTCACCCCTAAAGAGCTGGCCGATCTCTCCGGCCTATCCGAGGAGCGGGCGTGCGCCCTGGCGGACGACATGGCAGCGGAGTACGTCGCCCGTGGCTCGGGCATCGAGATCAAGAGCATTGGCGAGGGTTATTCCATGCAGGTTCGCTTCGGCCTGGCCGGACGAGTCCTCTCTTTCGCACCCAAGGAGATCGAGGCCCCCCTCATCAGGACGCTGGCCATCATCGCCTACAAGCAGCCCATCAAGCAGAGCGATCTGGTGGAGATCAGAGGCAATAAGAGCTACGATCATGTGAAAGAACTGGTGAAAAGGGGTCTCATCAATGCAGAGAAATTCAGCCGCACCAAGCTTCTCACCACCACGCGCGGCTTTGCCGATTACTTCGGCATAAGCTCCAGCAACCCCCAGGCCATTAGAAGAGCCCTTCTCAAGGACAAGAGGCTGGTGGGCGTTTCGCCCATGTACGAGAGCCTGGCCCTGCGCCTTGCCCTGGACTACATAGTAGTAAATCCCTACAAGCCCGAGACGGAGGACCTGGAGCGCTTAAAAGAGATCGATCTGCTGGTGCTCGCCCCCGGCTACGGGAAACGGGTCAAGGAGAACTACTCCGGCCAGATGCTGGAGGCGGGCGTGCGCACCCTTTCCCAGCTCAAAGAGAGTGCAGAGAGAATCTGCCAGGAGGCAGGAGCAGGGGACGTCGAGCCTCTGGCGATGGAGATCGACTCATTGCTTAAGAGATTCCGGCAGAGGGCCAAGGCCGCCCGGCCCGTGAAGCCACTTACGCCCATGATCGAGGAGATCGCCCGCGACCTGCGCCTGCCCGTGCAAGAGGACGGTCTATCGGCCGCACCCGACTCAGCCCAAATGGAGGCGGAAATCCAGGTGCCCACCCACCAGCCCTACGACATGGATATTCTGGAGAGAATTGTGCAGCGCTACGAAAAGATTCTGAGCGGGAAGACATAACGAAAAAAATATGGAAACTGATATAAACTCGATCCAAAAGCTAATGACGACCTCTTCAAATCAAATCTATATAATCTCTACTGGCGATAACTATATCTTATTTTCCTGCACCAATTCGAAATTAAGATGCATAGACGATGGCAACCTAAAGGAATGTTTTATATAATTAGCCATATGCCTACATTTACAATGTATGCCAGTGGCTCGGAGATCACTTCTGGTGGTTCATGACAGTAAAAAGCACGGATAGTCTTGGTCATAAAAAAGAGGTGGCCAACAATTTCCCGGGATCAGTGTCCTATCTAGAAACGGTCCGGCCCGCGGAAATCATAGACTTCATCCCCGATGCTATCCTGGCCATAGACCTGAATGGCACCGTGATCGCCTGGAACAGGGCCATGGAAGAGCTGACTGGAACCCTGGCCACCGATATTCTGGGCAAAGGTAATTATGAGTATGCCCTGCCGATCTATGGTATCAGACGACCAACTTTGGCGGATCTCGCTTTAAAGCCCGACGCCGTAACTGAAGAAAAATATTTGAATGTCCAACGGGACGGAAAAAGCATCAGTGGTGAAATATATATATCCTCTTTTAGAAAGTGTGGCACTTACATCTGGGGCAAAGCCGCTCCTCTTTATGACTCTTCAGGAAATGTTATAGGAGCGATAGAATCCATACGCGACATCACTGAGCGCAAGCTTGTAGAAGAAGATCTCAGAAGAAGCCAAGAAAAATATCATAGCATCTTTGAAAACTCCATACTTGGCTTATATCAGAGTATACCGGGTGGCAAATACTTGAGCGTAAATCCGGCCTTTGCACGGCTCTTTGGCTATAGCTGCCCGGAAGAGATGATAGCTTGCGTTAATGACATCGGCCAGCAGCTCTATGTCAACCCCGAGGACAGACAACGAGCGATAAAGCAGCTTATTGAGCAAGGCTTCCTGGAAGGATTCGAACTTGAAGTGCAACGAAGAGATGGCACTAAGTTCTGGGTCTCCATGAACACTAAGATAGGGCAAGATGAGAATGGATTGCACTATGATGGTACTGTTGAGGATATTACCAAGCGAAAGCGTGCCGAAGAGATGCTTTTGGCATCTAAGGAAGCCGCGGAGGCTGCGACAAAATCCAAGTCTGAGTTCCTGGCGAACATGAGCCATGAAATTCGAACACCTATGAATGCTGTAATAGGCATGACCGACCTATTATTGGACGAGGATCTTACTACTAATCAGAAGGAGTACGTAGAAACCATACGTAGCAGCGGAGAAGCTCTGCTCGATATTATTAATGATATTCTAGATATCTCTAAGATCGAGGAAGGAATGATGGAGCTGGAGCATCAGCCTTTCAGCCTGCAAAGGTGCATTAAGGAATCAATAGATCTTGGAGCGGAAAATGGAGCCAAAAAAGGCCTTGAGCTGGAATATCGAATTGAGGACAATATTCCTGCAGTGGTTTTGGGTGACTTTGCCAGGCTTCGCCAAATTTTAGTGAATTTGATTAGCAATGCAGTGAAGTTTACAGAAAAGGGCAACATATCAATCACCGTTTCCGGAAGAAAGATAAAAGGTGATCGATATGAGATTCATTTTGCAGTTAAAGATACTGGAATTGGAATTCCTGAGGACAAAGCGGACCGCCTATTTCAGCTCTTCAGTCAGGTTGATGCCTCAACGGCACGCAGGTACGGAGGCACCGGTCTGGGCCTGGCCATAAGCAAAAAGCTTGTCCAAATGATGAACGGAAAAATCTGGGTTGAAAGCTGGATAGGCATAGGTTCGACATTTCATTTTACAATCGAGGTGCAGCCGACTCTAAGCTCTCCTATTGATGCAGTCGAGAACGTTTTTTGCCCCAAGTCCTATTTTCATAAAGACCCTGACCAATCTATGCGCATACTGCTGGCAGAAGACAACATGGTTAACCAAAGAGTTGCACTATGCATGCTTACTAAGCTGGGGCTACGGGGGGATGTAGCCTGCAATGGCCATGAAGTCCTGAAGGCCTTGGAACGCCAGAGCTATGACGTGGTCTTGATGGATGTGCAGATGCCGGGGATGGATGGCCTGGAGACTACAAAGGCCATTCGCCAGAGGTGGTCAGACGGCCCCAGGATCATAGCTATGACTGCTTCCGCTCTTAAGGGCGACCGGGAGATGTGTTTGGAGGCAGGCATGGACGACTACATTAGCAAACCGGTGAGAATAGAAGAGCTGGCAAAGGCGCTAAGAGAACATTAGCCATGCAAAAGTTTTTCGCTAGAATGCTTAATGTGCACTCTAATTGTGCACTCTAATAATAGAGAGGGTAATTTCATGAAAAAGGGCACCACAGTTCTGGCTATGGCAATTTTATTGCTCACTGCTGGCTCTTGCACCGTTTCTGCCACTTGCATGTGCATGGGTCTGGGCATAGATTTCTTACCGGTTCATGGTCTGCCGCTCACAAAGGACGCAATTTTTTCCCAGAACCTGCAGGATATCTTGAACGGCTATCGTTATACTGAGAATTATTCTGCAGGGCGTTTCGATTGCATGGACACGACCATCATAGCCACGCGGGTTTTGCAGGAATACGGATACAATCCCAGCACTATGGCTCGCTTTGTTCCCAAGGGATGGGATGGGAATTCTCACATGTGGCTAGCGGTATCGGATGGCAAAGGCCGCTTTGCCTTTATCGAGACGGGTGCCAACGCCACGGGCCAGCCCGTTCTGGGAGAGCTAGTCACTGCAGAGCAGAGCACGAATTACGCCTCAGGATATGTGCTTTTCAATCCCATGAGAGTCGTGCAGTGCTTTGGATATAGCGAGGATCGGTTCCTCTCCAATTTGGGCAAAGTAGAAAAGACCGCTACAGGACCGATAGTGCTCCGGCAAGCTCAGGAGGAAAAAAGCCGGTGGCTCTATGAGTAGAAATGGAGAAAAAATGAGAGGCGTTTTAATTCTTTCCGGGGGCGTGGATTCGACTACATTGCTCTACAAGATGCTCGATGACGGCTATGAGGTGGCGGCTCTCACCTTCAACTACGCCCAGAGGCATAAAAAAGAGATAGACTGCGCAAAAGCCATTGCGAAAAGGCTGCATATCGCTCACCGCATCGTCGATCTCAGCAGTCTGGCCTCTCTTTTGGGCGACAGCGCGCTGTTAGGCGGAAAGGAGGTCCCAAGCTGCCACTACACGGAAGAGGCCGCTAAAAAAACGGTTGTGCCCAATCGCAACATGATTATGCTCTCTGTGGCAGCGGGCTACGCCGAGGCTCACGAGATTCCCGAGGTCTTTTACGCGGCTCATAAGAATGACAGCACCATTTATCCCGACTGCCGACCAGAGTTTGTGCAGGCGCTAAGGCCCGCCATCAGGCTGGCCACTGCCTGGCATCCCGTTGAGCTGCAAGCTCCTTTTGTGGATATAAGCAAGGCAGAGATCGTGAGCATGGGTCTCGCCCTGAAGGTGCCCTACGAGCTGACCTGGTCCTGCTACAAGGGAGAAGAGAGGCCCTGCCGAACCTGCCCCACCTGCATAGAAAGAGAGGAGGCGTTTGCTGTGAACGGATGCAGGGATCCGCTGGTGGATTGAGGAGTCTGAGCCGGAATATTTTTTCTCATTCTAATGCTACAAGTCATCTCCAATCCCTTTTGCTGCGCCCTAGAGCATGATGTCGTTTCAGAGAAATTGGAGAATGCGCGGGAAGGGAGTGTGGCTATAAAATACAGTAGTAGAGATGGAAGTAGCCCATTACCCTATCAAAAATTTGGACGCTCAGGGAAAGAGAAAAATGGACGTATTCCTTTCATTCCCCATGGAAGTTGTAGACTTCGACCAACACCTGGCCAAAAGGTCAATTGAACTTCTCGCAAGATTCTCACAAAAAGGAATAGGCGGACGAGATGTCACGATCTTGGCCGCTATGGAAGAGCGAGGGATTAAGAAGCTAATGACACATGATCGGGCCTTCAAGCGGATAGACTCAATTGAGGTCATAGATCCAGTAGTCTGATCAGATTTTTGACAAGATGAGGATGGGCTCGTGCCCGAATTGATAAAGCGCAGCTTTGCGATCTTCTCGGCGTTTTGGACGGCCTGCGAGCGGACTTTTCCTTAGCGCCGCTGCCCGGTGAGCCCTCCTGCTGAGAGGGCCTGCACCCATTAATTCCGAGGCGCGGCTGAAAGAGGGCGACATCTTCAGCTACCGGTCTTGTGAGGTTCATCAACTCATTTTGCTTGAGTACTCAAGTACAACCGGGCAATGCCACATCGTTCACACTTCGTACCATACTTCTGGTTTGTGTCACAAAACTTAATAATTTTAAAAACACTTAATATGATGAAAAGGATGAATAACAAATGACCAAGGTAGATACGAGAGATTTGATCATCACGCGCCTTTTTGATGCACCTCGGGAACTTGTGTGGAAGGCGTGGACACAGCCCGAGCGCACTATGCGTTGGTGGGGGCCTAAAGGTTTTACATCACCAGTTTTCAAGATAGATCTGCGAGTGGGTGGCGAGTTATTCAGCTGCATGCGATCACCCGATGGCAAGGACTATTGGAGCAAAGGCTTCTACCGTGAAATCGTAGCATTCGAGCGACTTGTCATGACCGATTCTTTCGCAGATGAGAAAGGCAACATTGTCCCGGCTTCGCACTATGGAATGAACAAAGACTTCCCGCTTGAAATGCTGATAAAAGTAATATTCGAAGAACATGATGGCAAGAAAAAGCTCACCTTGCGACATGAAGGCATGCCTACGGGCCCGGATGGTGAGGGTGCACAGCAGGGCTGGAATGAATCATTCGATAAGCTTGCTGAATACCTGGAAACGGAGAAATCGATTATATCCGGGAAAAATCTCCCAACGTTTGAGTTTCCGTCAGATCGGGAGGTCGTCATAACTCGCATCTTTGATGCGCCACGCGAGCTGGTGTTCAAGGCGAGCACGGATCCTATTCTTATACCACAGTGGTGGGGGCCGAAAAGATTTACGACTACTGTTGAAAAGATGGACGTGTTACCAGGCGGAGTTTGGCGATTCATCCAGCGCGACCAAGATGGCAATAAGTACGCTTTTAATGGCGTTTATCGGGAAATCGTACCACCAGAGCGGGAAGTCCACACCTTTGAATTTGAAGGTATGCCGGGCCATGTAATACTTGAAACGTCGACGTTCGAAAAGTTCGAAGGCAAGACGAAACTGACGGTCACAGATCTCTTCAAGAGCGTTGAGGATCGTGACGGCATGTTCAACACAGGGATGAAGGAAGGTGCAACCGAAAGCATGGGCCGCCTTGAAGCACTCCTGAAAAAGCAGAAATAATCCGTTATGGAACGCTACCGCGAATGACTGTATCCTGATCAAATAGTCTTAAAAACTATTGAAGATGTAACAGCAAATGATCAAGCAAAATCAAGAATATTAGAACACATTAAGGAGGAAAGATGAAATGTCCAGTATAGTTCACTTTGAGATACCAGCGGATGACCTCCAAAGGGCAAAAGCATTCTATTCTAATCTTTTTGGATGGAAGATTGAAGGGATGCAAGGCATGGATTATATGATGATCGACGTTTATGGCGCTCCTGATGGGGGTATGATGAAGAGAATGCACCCAGACCAACAAATTA
The DNA here is from genome assembly GCA_035527135.1 of Methanothrix sp. GTDB lineage: Archaea > Halobacteriota > Methanosarcinia > Methanotrichales > Methanotrichaceae > Methanothrix. The sequence continues at coordinate 9,961 of DATLBD010000058.1, forward strand.
CAGACTACATCGGAGTGCCGTCGGTGGACGAATACGCAGCGAAAGTTGAAAAGCTAGGCGGCAAAATAATTGTTCCAAAGAAAGCCGTTCCTGGGATGGGGTATTTTGTAATCTGTATGGATACTGAAAACAATTCTTTTGGTATCTGGGAGATGAATCCCGCCGCGAAGTAACGGCGCGAGGAAGCAGGGTTGTGTTTTCTTAACCCAATTTCCCATTTTCCGTTCTAAATACAGGGCTAGATCCCATTCTCGCGCTGTTAGCCAGGGAGGACAAGATCAGCACCTCTTCAATCCCGAGGCGCAGTTCAAGGAAAGCGACATCTTCCGCTACCGGTCTTTGGGCTGTACCATCACTCATTTTGCCTAAGTGCTCAAGTACAGCCAGGGAATTGTCACGGTGCACATGGTGGGGCCGGTGCACCTGCTGCAGGGACTGCCCACGCCGGAGGATATCGGCATCTTCCTCACTCGAATGGATAATGGTGCAGATCGAGAGGATCGATCTGAAAGTATGACAGATTAGAACAAAATTTCATGGGCCAAAACTCTTTATGGACGAAGCTCAATCAATTTCAGCGATCAGCATGGCTAAATTATTAGGTGAGATCGGAAAAACCTCCATGAAATTTTGCTCTGAAACAGGGATTGAGGAGTTCAAACAGAAGTTTTTTATGACGAATTCTGAGGCAGCAGCCTTTCTAAGAGAACTGGCCCAGCAGATTGAAACAGATGGCAAAGCGGAAGTATCCTATGGCAGCTTGTCCATCTCTGTCAATCCCACACAACCTATCAAGCTTGAAGTGGAATACGAGAAAAATGAGCTTGAGATTGAGGTAAAATTTAAGGAAAAAACCTGAACCTTACGCATGAACATGAAAATAATGAGGCAGATTCTTGATTGCTGCGTTATCAATTCGCCCAAATCCCATACAATCCCTTATTTTCCCTTTAAATTCGTGAACAGCTCCAGAAATTCTTCCAGGCTCATCTCCAAGTCTTCTCTTATTATTTTACGCAAAAGTCCTTTAGGCAGTTCCTTGTTTCCATGAAAAGGAACAGTAGTCACTCGTCCATCTTCAGATCTGAGTCGCACATGAGAACCTTTCGGCCGAATGACAACAAATCCGAGAGCTTTTAGGAACTTCAAGAGTTCCTGGGCATCAATCGCAAGGAAGCTTTTGCATCTTGGACAACTTCCAGCTCTCTGAAACCGATGAAAGTATTGAGGTTCTCGATCTTGGTCTCTTCCAGACACATCTCGATGACCTCTTTTATGTTCTCCATGGCTTCATCTACAGTCTTACCCCAGGAGTGGCACCCTTTGAAGAAAGGACAACTAACTATGTATAGGCCGTCTTCATCGATTTCGATGAGTATAGGCAAATGCAGCTTTCGCATTATAGTTAATTGCATAAGTTTTTATAATGAGAATTATTTGATATAAATCTCCTTATCCAATAACCCGCATAACTTTTGAGTTTTGCAAAGCTGCAATAAGATTCCGCGATAATACGCCTCATTTCCGTCAGATCTGGG
>DATLBD010000059.1:0-11659 GCA_035527135.1 Methanothrix sp.
AGAGGATTTCGAAAAACCTAATTAATGGCAAAGCTTATATACTATTAATACTATAATATAAATTATGAGAACTCTTATAGACTTTTCTGTCTTGCAGGAATATAATGAAAAAGTTCTACCGCGTGGTGATAAGCTCTCAGCCTTAGCCTCATTAGTTGACTGGAATGCGTTTTTGCCGATAGAGCATAAGCTATATAAAAATAAGAGCGAACGTGGTGGCAGACCAAATATTAGCATTATTATAATGATTAAGCTTCTCATCCTCCAGCAATTGTATGGTCTATCCGATCCTCAGCTAGAGCTTCAGGTCGCAGATAGATTCTCTTTTAGGGTTTTCTTAGGGACAACAGAAGTAATCCCTGATTATTCAACAGTATGGCTGTTTCGCGAAAGATTGAAAGAAAACGGTATGCTCGAATCCATCTGGGAGGAGTTCATTAATCAGCTTGAGGCCAAAGGATATGATGTACAGAAAGGGGTCATCCAAGATGCAACTTTCATAACATCTGATCCAGGTCATGCCAAGCGCGACGTCCCCAGAGGAAAAGAAGCAAAGACCAGAAGAAGCAGGGATGGGGCATGGGCGAAGAAGGGAGCCAAATCTTATTTCGGATACAAGGGACATATCAAAACTGACACAGAGAACCACTTTATCTGGAAGGTTGAGACAACAGTCGCTAATATCCATGATAGCAAGGTGGATTTAGCAAATGAGGGCGAAGTTCGATATGGTGACAAGGGCTATCATGGTGCAAAAACAAATGGATATGACGCATCGATGAAAAGAGCTGCAAGGGGGCATCCGCTTAGCATTTTTGATGAATTGCGAAACAAAAGAATTAGCAGCAAACGATCTCCTGTGGAAAGATGCTTTAGTGTAATAAAAATAATATTCAAATCAGGACATGTGATGGTTACAACAGTTGAACGAGCTGCGGTTAAAATGACGTTCAATGCCATCGGTTATAACTTATTCAACCTACTCGGTATAGTCAGCAGAAAAGCTGTCTAGCAGTAGCTATGGAAAAAATGCTAAAAAAGAGAGAAAAATAGGATGAATATAACAAAAACAGGCAATAAATGGAGGATTACGCAATGTTAAAATCGAAAATATTAACAAAGTACTCTACAGAGATTGCTACTGCACCGTTATTCGAAATCCTCTAAAGCTCGATTTCATTCAGTGTGTGGAGACCCTAATAGAGCTCTATTTCTGCTTCAGAGAGCTCTTGAGAGAATGCAAAAAAACGCAGAAGAAGTCCGCTTTGAACCAGACTTCGAATTTATCCGGAACGATCCTCGATTCGGGAAAATGATAGATAAATTTTCCAAGGACAAGAAACTAGATTCATAGCAATCCCGGATCAATCGTCTGCATGAACCCATCACCTTATTTGCTCAGTTTGCTAAGGATGGTCAAGATTTATGAAGGAAGGAAAAATGATTATGCCACAACTAGCGCCTTACGGCTCATGGAAATCGCCCATCACCTCCGATCTGATCGCCTCCGAGACGATGGGCCTGGAGCAGATTGCTCTCGACGGCTCTGACATCTACTGGATCGAGTCGCGTCCTTCCGAGGGCGGAAGATGCGTCATTGTGAGAATGTCTTCGCATGGCGAGATCGAAGACGTAACTCCTGCTCCATTCAACGCCAGAACCCGCGTCCATGAGTACGGTGGCGGAGCCTATGCAGTTTTCAATCGCACCATATTCTTCTCCAACTTTGCAGATCAGCGGCGATACCGTCAGGATCTGGGCTCAAGTCCCAAGCCCATTACCCCTGCAGGTGATCTGCGCTATGCAGACGGGGTGATCGACAGCCGTCGCAACAAGATGATTTGCGTTTGCGAAGATCACAGCGCTTCCGGAAAAGAGGCGATCAACTCTTTGGTGGCGATCGACCTGGATGGAAGTGAGAGCAAAAAAGTTCTGGTCCAAGGGTACGACTTTTATTCCTCACCCTGCGTAAGCCCCGATGGCTCCCGTCTGGCGTGGCTAGCCTGGAACCATCCCAATATGCCCTGGGACGGAACCGAGTTGTGGGTCGGCGAATTGGATGGCGATGGATTACTTGGAAGAGCTGAGCATGTAGCCGGAGGCCTTGATGAATCCATATTTCAGCCGGAATGGTCTCCAGATGGCATCCTGCACTTCGTCTCGGATAAAACTGGATGGTGGAACCTCTACCGCTGGCACAATGGACATCATGAGATGCTTACTGAAATGGAGGCCGAATTTGCAGAACCTCAGTGGCGTTTCCGGTTGTCTACATATTCCTTTGTCTCCCCAGATCACGTAATCTGCGCCTTTACCCAAGACGGCATCTGGAAGCTGGCTAGCCTCAATACAACCAGCCGCGAGATTGATCCATTTGCTATGCCTTTCACTGAAGTCTCAGATGTAAGAGCTTGCAAAGATTACGTAGTTTTTATTGCGGGCTCGCCAACTGAACTGATATCCATCGTAAAACTCGACATTCGTTCAAGAGAAACGCAGATATTGCGCCGCTCCAGCAAAGTGGCAGCAAATGAGGGTTACCTCTCCAGGCCCGAGGCCATAACCTATCCGACAGGCGAAGGACTCCAGGCCCATGCCCTCTATTACAGGCCACAGAACAAAGACTTCCAGGCACCTTCCGGCGAGCGACCGCCTTTGCTTGTTATCAGCCATGGTGGGCCCACAGGAGCAGCTTCCAGTGCCCTTAATTTGATGATCCAGTATTGGACCAGCCGGGGTGTTGCAGTAATGGATGTAGACTACGGCGGCAGTACTGGATATGGCAGAGCATACCGAGAGCGTCTGAATGGCAAATGGGGCATTGTTGACGTCGATGACTGCGCGAATGGTGCCATCAATCTGGCCGAAAGAGGAGAGGCCGACGAAAAACGGCTCATCATTCGCGGTGGCAGTGCAGGCGGCTACACGACACTTAGCGCTCTCACCTTCCGCAGAACCTTCAAGGCCGGTGCAAGCTACTACGGGATAAGCGATCTGGAAGTTCTCGCGAAGGAGACCCATAAGTTTGAGTCGCGATATCTTGATAGGCTGATAGGCCCTTACCCAGAGCGTCGCGAGCTTTATAGAGAGCGATCCCCGGTATATTTCCCGGAGCGGCTATCCTGTCCGGTGATCTTTTTCCAGGGCCTTGAGGATAAAATCGTCCCACCCAATCAAGCCAGGATGATGTTTGATGCTTTGCGCTCCAAAGGCCTGCCGGTTGCATTAGTCGAATTTGCAGGAGAGCAGCATGGCTTCAGACGGGCCAAAAATATAAAGCGAGCGCTGGATGCGGAGCTTTATTTTTACTCCAGGATCTTCAATTTTAAGCTTGCCGACTTTATTGAACCGGTGCCGATCGAAAATCTTTAGCAGAGATAGGATCTATGCAGTCATCTTTTTTGTCAGGCATCTCATTGATAAGTTATAATACCCTTAAATGCAATTTTATTGGGAGGTGTAAATTTGAGATACTTTGCAATTCTTTTAGTGCTTTCGCTCTTACTGCCAGCTGTTCTGGCGTCAGTCGATAGCTCCCAGTCAGTCGAGGCCACCACAGCCATCACCCTGCCCGTGGACTCCGTGACCATCTATCCGGACGGTCTTCTGGCAGTAAAGCGAATGGGGAGTCTGGATGTGACTGAGGGCGTGCACAAGTTCGTGATCAACGTTCCCGAAAAAGCTGACAAAAGCTCTGCGCTCCTGCGAGTCAGCAACGCGACTCAGAAAAGGGTGGTTTACGATGCCAATCCCGTTTACACTCTGAACATCTCCTCACCTGGATCGCAGAGCTTTGACCTGAGCTATCTGATGTACAGTGCTGCTGCCTGGAAACCGGTGTACGACCTGCACCTTCGTAACGATTCTGTATTGGTGAAGGCCAATGCTGTTGTTAAAAATCGTGGCGGGGAGGATCTCAAGAACGTGCGGCTCAAGCTGGTAGCGGGCCTACCGCTGAGTGTGCAGCCCACTCTTGCCAAAGCTGCGCCCCAGATTCAGCAAAGGTATGCCGAAGCCGCACCTGCCGCGGAATACATGGACTATGCTCCTGCACCTGTGCCTGCCACGGGTGAGCTGGAGACGCTCTACATCTTCGAGCTGGAGGGGCGAAAGGACCTGGTCGTGGACAAGGAGATCGGCTTCCCGCTCTTCGAGGAAGAGTCGCCCCTGGTGAGAATCTACACCTGGGATGCCTACAATGATGAGGAGGGCCCCGCTGTGGAGGAGATCCGGGCCAATAACACTCTGACCAACCCCTGGCCAACTGGGAAAGCCTTGCTCTACAGAAATGACGAGTACGTCTCCACGATCGAGATGCCTTATACACCCGCCGGCACCAATGCCTCTATTGTGGTGGGCCCATCTGCCGATCTTAAGGTGGAAAGCAAGCTCTTCGATTACAACATAACCGAGAACATCAAGGTGATAGGCTCGGCTGGAGGAAATCACACCGTAAAAGAGACCATCGAGGCCTGGACCTATAACCTGAAGATCAAGAGCAACCTGGACCGGCTGGCGAACTTGGAGGTAACGGACAGCATTCCCAGAGAGGCCGTGATAGTCTCCGTTTCGCCTGAGCCTGCCGAGAGCACGGCCACCAGCCTGAAATGGAAGCTGCTGCTTTCGTCGCGGCAGAAGACGGCAATAAATTACACCTACCAGATTATCACTATGGAGAGCCTGGACGGGAAAAAATAAATCAGAGCCTCTTTTTCTTTTTTCGCCTTGCATTGCATTTTCGGCTTAGACATTAAGCTTAGACATCAGGCTATCAGTCTATCCTCTTTCAATCACAATCCTGCAAGCTAGGATTTGCCGTCATTCTTTCTTGCTGCTCATTGGTCGGGGTAGTAACATATAAAGCAAATAAAAAAATATAACTATTGGGAGCATAAAAAATTGAATTTCCTAAACAAAGGTGTTGTGGTCTCGGTTCGAGGCAGCATCGTCGATGCCAGGTTCGAGGGACTGCTGCCTGAAATCCATAATCTATTGCAGGCTGGCGAAGATGGTCACATCATCATAGAAGTTCTTTCCCATCTCAATTTTGAAACCGTACGGGGAATTGCCTTGACCCGGACGCAGGGGCTTTCTCGTGGCTCTTTGGTGATAGACACAGGCGATCCCCTCAAGGTTCCTGTAGGAGAAAAGCTACTCGGCAGAGCTGTAAATGTCTTTGGGGCGCCTATCGACGGGAACGGGGATGTTGAGGCCAAAGAATACAGATCTGTACATCAAACCTCGCCGCCAATATTTCAGAGAAACACCGCCTCTGAGATCTTCGAGACGGGAATAAAAGCAATAGACATCCTTTCGCCTCTGGAGCGGGGTGGCAAGGCCGGTCTTTTTGGGGGGGCCGGCGTCGGCAAGACCGTCCTGATTATGGAGCTGATTCACAATATTGTCGGGCGCTACGAGGGTATCAGCATTTTTTGCGGCATTGGAGAGCGCTCCCGTGAGGGTGAAGAGCTCTTTCGCGAGATAAGAGACGCAAAAGTGCTTGATAAAACTCTACTGGTCTTCGGCCAGATGAATGAGCCGCCTGGAGTCCGATTTCGTGTCGGGTATACGGCTTTAACCATGGCTGAGTATTTCCGGGATGACGCCAGGCAGGATGTTCTGCTGCTTATCGACAATATCTTTCGTTTTATTCAGGCCGGGTCCGAGGTGTCTGGGCTGATGGGTCAATTGCCTTCACGAGTGGGGTATCAACCTACCCTGGCAAGCGAGCTGGCCGAGCTTGAGGGCCGAATCTGTAGCACCAAGACTGCGGCCATCACCTCGGTCCAGGCTGTCTATGTCCCTGCCGATGATTTTACCGATCCTGCAGTTGCCCATACCTTCGGCCACCTCTCGGCATCCATTGTCCTCTCCCGGAAGATGGCCAGCCAGGGACTGTATCCGGCTATCGATCCATTGCAGTCCCGCTCGAGAATGTTAAGTCCCCATATCGTTGGGAGCAATCACTACCATACCGCCCAGAGGATCAGAAAGACCCTGGCGGAATACGAAGATCTCAAGGATGTCATTGCCATGCTGGGGTTGGAGGAGCTCTCTGAGGAGGATCAAAAGATTGTGAATCGAGCACGCAGGCTGGAACGATTCTTGACTCAACCCTTTATGACCACCGAGCATTTCACCGGGCGAAAAGGGAAATTGATCCGGCTTGATGATGCGCTGAGCGGCTGTGAGCGCATCTTAAACGACGAGTTCGCAGACTATCCTGAGGCATCACTTTACATGATTGGTGACATCGAGGAAGCAAAGATATGAAGCTGAAGGTTATTCTTCCCATGAGAATCTTTTTAGATCAAGAAGTGACAAAGGTTACTGCAGAAGCTGCAAATGGTTCCTTCTGCCTTCTTCCCAAGCATATTGATTTTGTAGCGGCACTGGTTCCAGGAATAATCTCGTTTGAGTCTGAAAAAGGAGAGGAGTATCTGGCCGTTGACGAAGGCGTTCTTGTAAAACGCGCCTCTGAGGTAATGGTCTCTACAAGAAGGGCCGTGCGCAGCAAAGATTTGGGCGAAATGCTGCAAATTGTAAAGCAGGAATTCAGGATTCTGGATGAAAGGGAGAAGAAGACACGCTCCATTCTGGCGAAACTGGAGGCAGACTTTGCAAAAAGCCTCTTTGAGAAGATGTGAATTTGAGAATATGCAAATTTGAAAAGATGTGAATAATGGACGACCATCGCAAAAGCTTCGAAGATGAAATCGCCGCAAAAGAGGCGCGCAAGATCAAGGCCCGGCGAGGGAGAGCCAGAGGCATATGGTTTGGCCTGGGCATGATGGGCGTCATCGGATGGTCTGTGGCAGTCCCGGCTCTCGTAGGCGTCCTGTTGGGTGTTTGGATAGACATCAATTATCCTGGACCTGTCTCCTGGACGCTTACTCTTTTATTCGTGGGCCTGGCCGTCGGCTGTGTAAACGCCTGGTACTGGATTAAAAAGGAGCAGAAAGAGATTGAGGTGGACAATATAAATGAATAGCGCCTTTATGCTCGCTCTGAGCTTTTTCATGGGAACTCTCCTTGGAGCCTTCTACTTTGGTGGCCTGTGGCTGACAATAAAGCGCCTTCCTCGCTCCCCGCAGCCGACTTTATTAAGCCTGGGTAGCTTTTTTGCCAGGTCCCTGGTTTGCATCCTGGGATTTTATCTGATTATTGGCAGCGGCATTGAGGCGCTATTGATGGGCCTGGCAGGCTTTGTGCTGACCAAGATCGCATTGATTCATAAGCTCTCTCTTGCTGCAAAAATGGAGGCGCACTGAAATGGTCCAGATAAATCCTGATGAAGTTATTTATTGGGGCTGGGGGGGTTTCTCACTTAATGAAACGATAGTCAACACCTGGATAGTGATGGCGCTGCTGATATCCATCGCCTGGGCTTCAACGCGCCAGCTTTCTATTGACCCGCCGCTCTCACGAAGGCAAGCCCTGATGGAGACCATAGTCAGTTATATGAAAAGCGAGATAGCAGAAATTGCCCGCAAAGCTCCTGATCGCTATATTCACTTTTCGGGAACATTGTTTTTATTTATCTCCGTGTCCAGTCTGCTTGCCATAGTTCCTGGCTATCGTACTCCAGCCAGTTCTCTGTCAACGACTCTGGCACTGGCTATATGTGTCTTTTTTGCAGTTCCCATCTATGGTATTGCTGAGAAAGGAGCGGCCGATTATTTCACTCGCTACATCCAGCCTTCTGTAATTATGCTCCCCTTCAATATCATTGGAGAAATTTCCCGCACAATGGCTCTGGCCCTCAGGCTTTTCGGCAATATGATGAGTCAAAATCTGCTGGTCGCAGTACTGCTTTCCATCGTGCCGTTGTTTTTGCCCGCTGCTATGGACCTTTTTGGATTGTTGATCGGGCAGGTACAGGCTTATATTTTCGCCGTTCTGGCTACCGTGTATATCATATCTGGAAGTTCGACAAATGATAAACGAGAGGAAAAATTATCATCAAGAGGTGTTTGAGAATGGCCGCTATTGAGACGATAGGCGTTGCATCTATAATTGTTTCGGGCCTGACTATTGCCATCGGTTCAATTGGGCCGGCGATAGGCGAAGCCTGGGCGCTCTCCCGGGCCTTAAGTGCCATTGCCCAGCAGCCCGACGAGGCCAACACGATAACTAGGACTCTATTCGTGGGCCTTGCCATGGTAGAGTCAACTGCGATTTATTGCTTTGTCATATCCATAATTCTGATCTTCTCCAATCCCTTCTGGGATTATGTAACTAAGTAGGAGGAAATCTTGCAGATTGATTATTTTACAACTGCTGCCCAGGTTGTGAATTTTGCACTGCTAGTTTTTCTCTTGAAGCACTTTTTATACAAGCCGTTGCTCAAATTGATGGACGAAAGAGAGATGAAGATCATCTCCCGCCAAAAGGCGGCAGAGGATGCGAAAAGAGAAACACAGGCAGAGGCCCAGTCTTATCGCAAGAAGAAGGAGGAGCTGTCCGCCGAGCATGAAGAGCTGCTCGTCAAGGCAAAAGAAGATGCCAAAGAGTTCAGAGCGGATATGATGAAAAAGGCAAGAGATGAGATTGAAGAGACAAAAATCGAGTGGCAAAGGGATTTGCAGCGCCAAAAAGATGAGTTAATCAGTGATTTGAGGAAATATAGTGGACAGCAGCTTTATGCCATCACCAGGCGGGCTCTTCGGGACCTCGCCAACGAAGATCTGGAACGGCAAATAATGATTGCTTTTATCAATCGCCTAAAAAATTTGGAAGAATCTGAAAGGGAGACGATTAAGGATTTCGTGAAAGATTCCGAGCAGATTATCACCGTACGTAGCGCCTTTAAAGTTCCTGAGGATATTCAGCAAAAAATTAAGGATGCTCTTGCCATTCATGCCGAGGCTGATGTGAGGGTGCAATTTGAAATTGTTGATGATTTGATCTCCGGCATGGTGATGAGCGCCAAGAATGTAGAAATTGCCTGGAGCATTGCTGAGTACGTTGATTCTCTGGAAGCTGATTTTTCCCTATGGCTTGAGAAGAGAACTTTGTAAAACCCTGGCAGGAGTAATATGAATAGAGATGCTTCGAGAATCCGGGAAGTTCTGGCCGATACGTTTGAGGCAATTGATCAAAATGTAGCGGTCTATAGGCCCGAGCTGAAGATCGAAGAGATCGGCATGGTATCCTTTGTGGGCAAAGGCGTCGTTCGCATCAAAGGACTGCCTAATGCAAAATCAGAGGAACTCATACGCTTTCCCGGAGACAATTACGGTATAGTCTTCAACCTCGACCCGGAGGAAGTTGCCGTCATCATGCTGAGTGAAAGTGAAAACATCAAAGCCAAACAGATCGCACGCAGGACCGGAAGCATTATGGAAGTGCCTGTGGGCGAGGAGCTCTTGGGAAGAGTCGTAGATGGAATGGGCAGGCCACTGGACGAAGGTGGAAGCATCCAGACCTCGCAACGAATGCCCATAGAGAGGGAAGCTCCGGCGATAATGGAGCGGTCGGCAGTTAATGTTCCTCTTCAGACGGGGACAATGGTGGTGGATAGCATGATTCCCATTGGTCGTGGCCAGCGCGAGCTTATTTTAGGCGATCGGCAAACCGGCAAAACTTCCATGGCTATTGATACCATCATCAATCAGAAAGATAAAGATGTAATCTGCATTTATTGCTCCATTGGGCAGGAGAAATCAGAGGTTGCCCTTGTCGCGGCCGACCTTCGCAAAAATGATGCCCTGGAAAATTGCATCGTCGTCGCAGCTACTGGCGAAGATCCGCCGGCCATGAATTTCATTGCCCCCTATGCCGCTACCACGATGGCAGAATTCTTTGTGGAGAAGGGGCATGATGTCTTAATCGTTTACGATGATTTGACCCGGCATGCCCGAGCCTATCGTGAGCTATCATTGCTGCTCCGCCGTCCCCCTGGAAGGGAGGCCTTTCCCGGCGATATATTTTACATACATTCCCGGCTCCTGGAGAGGGCAGCCCGTTACCGCATCGGCGGATCTCTCACGGCACTGCCCATCATTGAGACCCAGGCCCAGGACATTTCCGCTTATATCCCCACCAATCTTATCTCCATCACCGATGGCCAGATCTACCTCTCGCCGGAGCTTTTTAGAAAAGGGATCTTGCCGGCTGTTGATGTAGGCTTGTCGGTATCCCGTGTGGGCGGGAAGAGCCAGCTTCCTGCCTTTGCCGAGGTTGCCGGTGCTTTGCGCCTCACATATTCGCAGTTCGAGGGTTTGGAGGTCTACACCAGGTTTGGCACCCGGCTTGATGAGGAGACCCAGATGACCTTGCAGCGCGGTCGACGGATACGCGAGGTCTTGAAACAGTCTCAATTTGATCCAATGCCCGCCCCTGAGCAGATAGCAATTCTTCTGGCGGTAACAGAAGGAATACTGGACCGGCATCATTTGGATGAAGTTGCATCGGCGAAGGTAAAGATGGCAAGAGCGTTTCGGGAAAGACTGCCTCGCTTGAATGAATTGATTGCATCGGGTCATAAGTTAAGTCATGAAGATCGCGAATTGATCCTAAAGACATTTACAGAAATTCTTCAGGTATAGGTGGCAATATGGCAGAGCTTGAAAGAGCGAAGAGAAGGATTAAAAATGCCATCGAACTGCAATCTGTAGTCAAAATCATGAAGGCAATTTCGTCGGCAAATATTCAGGAATATGAAGAGTCGGTGCGCTCTCTTAATGAGTATAATAAAACCATCGAACTCGGTCTGCAAATTATATTGCAAAATAATAAAAAGTTCTTGGCATCTAAACGAGAGGATAAAAAAAGGAGTTTGGGTGCAGTGGTCTTCGGCTCGGAGCAGGGGCTATGCGGCAAGTTCAATGAGATCGTTGCCCGCTATGCATTGGACAGGATGGCAGAGATGGAGCATGAAGAGCAAAGGGTCTTGGCAGTAGGTGGGCGCGTTTTTGCCCGTCTCGAAGATGCGGGCCAATCGGTCGAGGCTCATTTTTCTTTTTCGGGGGATTTTCTGGGCATAACTGAGGTTATGGGAAAGGTGCTGGCGAAGATTGATCAGTGGCGCCTGGAAAGCAACGTCAACCAGATTGTTCTCTTTTACAATCGGCCCATTGCCGGTATCTCAGGAGTATTATTCAGCCCTCAAATGGCCTATCTCTTTCCTATTGACGTTAAATGGCTTGCCAGCCTGGCCGAAAGTGAATGGCAATCGCATTCTTTGCCTACTTATTCCATGGACCCGGACCTGCTCTTCTCCTCCTTGGTTCGAGAGCATCTATTTTTCTCTCTTTACCGCGCATTCGCAGAATCGCTTGCCAGCGAGAATTCCAGCAGGCTTTCGTCTATGCAGGCTGCAGAGAGAAACATAGAAGAGCACTTGACAGAGCTATTGGCCAATTACCGAAAGCAGCGTCAAGAAGCCATCTCATCGGAACTGCTTGATATCTTGACCGGGTATGAGGCACTATCTTCCAAGTGATGTTATATCGTTCCAGGTAAATTATCTGTGTTACTCCACTACTACTACTACTACTACTACCACTATTGTATTACCGGAGTTTATAAAATCCTGAAAAATCATGCCGCTGCGCTCTGATTTTTCCTGGGTATAACAAAAATTAATTCAAGCGGGTATGAATTGCCCTAGTTGAAGCTTAGTAAACACTTCCGCAGTGCTCTTATTCATGTCTTC
>DATLBD010000060.1:0-6798 GCA_035527135.1 Methanothrix sp.
GCGCTGCAAATCGTGGCGCAATAGCAGTTAGGGAGGGGTTGGTTGTGGCAGTAGAGAGCAGCAAATTTCCCAGGTCAATGTCGGGCATACCTGGATATGATGAATTGGTAGATGGCGGTTTTCACAAAGGGACCGTTAACACCATAACTGGATCTTCCGGCACGGGCAAGACCGTTTTTGCCAGCCAGTTCATAAACTACGGCATACAGATGGGCGAGAAGGGAATGATTATCACTCCCTCGGAGAGTGCGGAGTACCTGAAAAGAGAGATGATGTCCTCCTTTGGCTGGGACTTCTCCAACCTGGAAAAAGAAGGAAAACTCTCCATCGTCGATGTCACCGACCCGGTTTTGCGCCTGCAAAAGAGCATCGATGTCGATCCGGTGGATTTTCTCATAAACTTCCGTAAGCTGGTGGAGAGAAAGCTGGAGGAGGTCAAGCCCGCTCGGCTCTTCATCGACGACCTGACGGCCTTCTTCATGGCTGTGGAGGCCCCATTTAAGATCCGCTCCCTGACCGACGATCTCTTCGGCACCATTCGTGCCAGCGGCGTCACATCGGTGGTTACCATCGGCACGGCTTTTGGCACCAACCAGTTCCTGGAATACGGAGCGGACTCGGCAACCATGCTCGTTCGTGAGCGGATCAAGAACAATCTCATCAGATCGATATACGTCATGAAGATGCGCGGCTCGAAGATCGCCAATAGCATCAGGGTCCTGGACATCTCGGATGAGGGAATCTCCGTGTCCTCGCTCTCGCCCTATTCCTGAGTGAGCATGAAATCTAGGGGTGCATGAAATGATAGAGAGATGGATCGTCCTGGCCGCAGAGGAAGCTGGCCCGGCCTCTAATAAGATGGGCGGCATCTGGAATGTTGTGGATGCCGAGGCAGTGACGCTGGCCCGGCTGGTGGCGCACGGAGATATTGAAAGCGGCCTGCACATCCTGGTGGCGGGCCCCAACTATCCCACCTCTGGCTCGGACTGGAATACAGGCAAAAACCGGGTCACAGATCTCACGGGATTCGAAAAGCTGGATATGGGGCAGGAGCTAGACCAGGTGCTGGGCGAACTGAATGCCACCGGCATTGAGATGGTCACCGGGCAGAGAGTGGTAGAAGGCGTTCCCATCGGCTATGTGCTCTTCAATACCAATTACTATCAGTCCCGCATGGTGCGCTGGAAGAATCAGGAGATGACACTCAACAACGCCATCAAAACGGAGGCCTTTGATCTGGTGGGCCTTGATTCCATGAACTTTGAGAGAGCTCGCTATGGTTGGGAGTACAATCACTACCTTAACCTCTCTTATGCCGTATCGGAGCTGGTGAGAGGCCTGGCGCGCGCCCCGGAAGAGATAACGCAAAAGTACTCCGACAAGGCAGTCTCGGAGTTTGCCAAATCAGTAATGCCCAAAGTGAGAGTCTCCTTGCATTGCCATGAGTTCGGAGTCTTCTATGCGGCAACCAGACTGAAGAAACTGGGCGTTCCTGTAAGAACAGTCAGCACGCTGCACGCCACGGTTCCCGGTCGCACAGCAGGATACAAGTCCCTGCAAAAGATTGTCCAAAACGACTCAAAAATGGAGTCAGGCACGCCTATTGGCTTTGCCACCTTGGAAGCGCTGGCTCTCTATACCGATGCCGTTACATTCGTGGGCGACTCGACTATGAAAGAGGCCATGCTCTTCTATCATTTGAAAGGCATTGTCATCAGGAATGGTATCGATTTGGAAACCCAGGAGATCGACTGGGATAAAAAAGATCGCTGCCGGGCAAGGGTCCAGCAGTTCCTGGCCGACAATCTCTACAAGTACTGCGATGGCAAGTGCGTAAAAAAGGAGAACATAATCCCGATCTTCACCATCTCCCGCATAGAGATCGAGAATAAAGGATATCATCAGCTCCTTGATGCCCTGATGCTTCAGGATCATCTGCTCAAGCATAGATTAGCCGGTCAGCGTCATGCCGAAGAGACAAGGGTGGTATGCTTCCTGATAGCCGCTCACGGTCCTAAAGACAAGGAGAAGCTGCCGGAGGGATTCCCTATCAATCTCACGCCGGAGGTGCTGGTGGGCGAGGAGATCCGCCTGGAGAATATGATCAAGGAGAGGGGCCTGGATGAAACGGAGCTGATCTCGGGCAAGAGGATGGTAGCAGCACTGCTTTATCCCCAATGGGTGGGCCCCGACGACGGCGGCCTGGGAATGCAGGCTGATGAGATTATGGCCGGATGTGTGGCCGGCATATTTCCGTCTCAGTATGAGCCCTTCCTTCTGACGGCTCTGGAAGCGGGCCGGGAAGGCACGCCCAACATCGTCAGCCGGGCAGCAGGGTACAGCGATGCCTTGAAGAAAGTCAAACGCCGCGTGCCGGGCATGGGAGGCGTTGTGGTTGTGGACAACATTGAAGCACAGCCCCAGGAGACCGTCCTGGATTATGCCCTGGCCCTGGACTACTTCACCTGGACCTATCTGGATGATGAGGTCAAATACCGGCTGCTCTGCGAAGAGTCCTTCTCTTTGGCCAAGCAGTTCAACTGGAAGGAGCCGGTACTGGAGTACTACAAGAATTTGGTAGCCTAGCTTTCCTGAAGTGACATGCTGGTATTGCCTTCAGCATAAAATTCTGCTATACTTCCAGCATGGCCATATTGCCTGGCAATCTAGCCGGGCTGCAGAAATTCAATTCAATTCTGATCGAGGGGATGTGGAGAAATAATGAGAACTGCCTACTTGAGCATTGAGTTTCCGCCCAGAATCTTTGGCGGCCTTGGAGTGTACGCGGACGAAATATCCCGAGAAATTGTCTCCCAGGGTGAGAAGGTCTCGGTCTTTACATTGGGAGACGGCAAGCTGGACAGGCACCAGGATATGGATGGTGTGGAGGTTTTCAGAATGCATCCCGTTCCTATCAGGGACGGGCTTGATGTATTCCTCTCGACCCAGACTCTTTCCTGGGGAGAAGGCCTGCGCTTCCTTGAGGACCTTTTAAGCCTAAATCAGCTTTCTGCAGCAAGCATCATAGAGAATGGGCCATTCGATCTCTGTGTGGCCCACGACTGGCTTGGCCTGCTGGGAGGTATGGCCGTCAAGAGAGAGGGCATTCCTCTGATCTACCATGTACACGGCCTGGAGGTCGGGCGAACGGATAATCCCAATCCTCAGATTGTGGCTCTAGAGAAAAAGGGAGGGCAAGTCGCTGATAGGGTTATCACCGTTTCTGAGGCCATGAAGCAAGAGCTGCTGACCCTTGGCATTCCCAAAGATAAGGTTTCAGTTTGTTATCATGGCGTGAATGCCGATTTTTTGGATCCCGACAGGGCCGATCCTAAGATTCTGGCAGCCCTGCGAGAAAAGTATGGCTTTTCCAAGGATGATATCATAATCCTCTTCGTAGGCCGGCTGGAGCCTGTCAAAGGTATCAAAGAGCTTTTTTCCGCTTTGCCTGAGGTCTTGGCTCTTCATGCAAATGTGAAGCTTCTTGTGGTGGGCAAGGGAAGCCTTGAAGCATGGGCAGCCGAAGAGATAGAGCGGCAGGATTACAGCTGTGTGACTCTGGTCACAGACTTTCTCGATGCCGAGGAGAAGATGCACCACTACGCTCTGGCGGACCTGTGTGTATTTCCCAGTATCTACGAGCCCTTTGGCATTGTGGGTTTAGAAGCAGCGGCCATGGGCAAGGCTGCTGTGGTGGGCGCCGCAGGCACATCCGGTCTGGCGGAGATTGTGAAAAACCCGACCGCTTCGCGCCCTACGGGCGTCCATGTCAATGCTCGCGATCCCAGGGATATCGCCTGGGGCATCAATCTCGCCCTGGAGGACCCGGATCGGCTCAAATCCTGGGGAAAGAACGCTAGGGAAAGAGTACTTGAACAGTTCACCTGGCAGAAAGCTGCAGAGAGAACCCTGGCGATTTATAAGGAAGTAGTCTGATGAGAGCGGAGGCGAGGCGATGCCAGAGCTGAGAAGGCATTACTTCCTGGATGAGTACTGCATCATCGCAGCCGAGCGAAAGAAGAGGCCTTCTGATTTCCCTGCAACGACGGCCCCAGGAGACGAGGCAGTTTGCCCATTTTGTCCGGGAAACGAGGAGATGACACCGCCATCTGTTGCAGTCTATACGGAGCAAGGGGTCTTATCCGATGGCCTTGAGAGAATTTCCAGCTGGCGGATGCGTGTCTTTCCCAATGTTTTCGCTGCCATGGTTCCCTGTCCAGCGCCCGTCACAACAGAATGGATGGCTTTGCCAGGGCAGGGCTTTCATGAAGTAATTGTGGACAGTCCCCTGCACAGAGAAAATCCGGCAGACTTCAGCCAAAAGCACATGGAAAAGCTCATCCATGTCTACCGGGATCGCTATGTCCATTACTGCGGCGAAAGCCTCGTGAAATACGTATCCATCTTCAAGAATAGGGGCAAGGAGGCGGGAGCATCATTATCACACAGCCATTCTCAGCTAATCACGCTTCCCATTCTTCCGCCACTCATAAAGAGAGAAATGGGCGTCATCAGCCGGGCATCTGTCTGTCCTTTCTGCAATATCGTATCGCAAGAGAAGGAGTCATGCCGGCTCATCGACGAGAACGAGAACTGGATTCTCATCGCACCCTTCTATTCTCAGGCACCCTATGAGACCTGGATTTTGCCTAAGAGGCATTTTGCCAACCTGCAGGAGATGCATGAAGATGAAGCAAAGAGCCTGGCTGCCCTGCTAATAAGAGTTCTAGGGAGCATGCGGTCCCTCTTGAACGATCCGCCTTATAATTACATGATCTTCCAGCTTCCTTTCGGCTATCACCTCAATATCAGAATTCAGCCGGCCCTTTCCAAAATAGCGGGCTTTGAGAGGAGCACAGGAGTGTACATCAACTCCTTTGCACCGGAGCAGGCAGCCGAGGAGCTTCGCCAGATGCTAATAGCGCCGAAAAGTTAATCAATTATCGGGCTATAAAGTATCGCAATTTGCTTATTTCATTCCTTACGTATTTCATAAAGCAGGAATAAGATGGACCGAAATGTGTCCAATCCCCATATTGATGATATTGTACCGACAAATGACCATAAACGATTCGCCGCAAGGCGAGAAAATATCGGTGAAGAGATGCGAATTGGAATGCTCTCCTGGGAGAGCTTATACTCAATAAAGGTCGGTGGGGTAGCTCCCCATGTATCAGAGATCTCCGAAGCACTGGCCAGAAGGGGCCATGAAGTACATATCTTTACGCGCAGAGGCGACTTTGAGTCCTACGACAAAATCAATGGCGTCCATTATCAGAGAGTCGATGCAGACAGCACGGGGGACGTCCTGGCCCAGATGAACCAGATGTGTGATGCACTTTACAATCGCTTCGGGGCGGTGCAAAAAATATTCGGCAAATTCGATATTGTGCATGGTCATGACTGGCATCCAGTGCTGGCTTTAGCCCGTATAAAGCAGGACTTTAGCCTTCCATTCCTTCTGACCATGCACAGCACAGAATGGGGCAGGAATGGAAACAACTTTGGTTACGGAATATCCCAGGAGATCTCCCATCGAGAGTGGCTGGGCTGCTATGAGGCCTCCAAGGTAATTGTGACCACCAGGCGCATGCAAGATGAACTGATGTGGATATACAGCCTTCCTGAAGACAAGATCAGCATAATACCAAACGGCATCATTGTGGGAAAGATGAGGAAGGGCCTTGACGCCGGCCGGGTCAAAGAGAAGTATGGCATCCACTCCATGGCGCCCATGGTGCTCTTCTGTGGCAGGATGAGCATCCAAAAGGGACCGGACCTCCTGGTAGAGGCTGTACCTCATATCTTGAGAAACAGATCTGATGCTCGTTTTGTCTTCATGGGAGAGGGGGGCATGAGGCCGGACTGCGAGAGGAGAGCTCGCGAGCTTGGGGTAGCGGATGCCTGCCGATTCCTCGGGTATACCTCCAGCGCCGAGAAGGAGGAGCTGATCAATGCCTGCGATCTCATGTGCGTTCCCAGCAGAAACGAGCCTTTCGGCGTTGTAGTCCTGGAGGCGTGGGATGCATGCAAACCGGTAGTGGCAACAGAGGCCGTGAGCATAATCAAGAACTTCGAGGATGGTTTATTGGCCTACGTGCAACCGGAGTCCATCGCCTGGTGCATAAACCGGCTGCTCGCCAATCCTGAGGAGATGAAGAAGCTAGCTCGAGCGGGATGTAGCAGGATTGATGCCGAGTTTAGCTGGGATCGCATCGCCAAGAGAACGGAAGACGTTTATGAGGAAGCGAGAAAACACGGCCGATAGATACCTTTTTCTCTTGGTGCGCATTTGCCAGAAAGACCCTGTCGCTGGATTCAAGGATCTCTAACCGAAAGGTTCTTGAAGGGAGAGCGCAAGGGGCTGTTGGCGCCTCGATAGCTTAGCCCGGTATAGCGCGTCCTTGGTAAGGACGAGGTCGCGGGTTCGAATCCCGTCCGAGGCTTTAAATTTTTGTTTCTATTAATCTCACTCTACTTTCCAAGTTTTTCATCCTATCATTTCGGCTTGAGGATCGGCCCGCAGCATCTCAAATTTTTAGCATCGAGGACTCTATTGACTGGAACTATCAGATCACGGTTAGATTCTTCTTGATTATTCTTGGATTTGATCAACCCACTCGGCAAGGTTTTTCTGGCTCTTCGCGGTTTCAGGTGGCTAACTTAACAATAGGTAAAATTTCCCACACCTATAAGAGCCAAACAGGCAACGATTTTTTAGGTGAGGAAATGCACGATGATACCGTTGATAAGCTTGTCCACAAGGATGCGCTGCACCAGTTGGAATGGGATCTGAAG
>DATLBD010000061.1:0-27538 GCA_035527135.1 Methanothrix sp.
CTTAGATTAGAAATAGAAAGACTTAGGACGGGAAGAAGTTGGTTTGAATCTAAGCGGGGAATCATTCGTCGGGCCATAAGCGAATATATAAAAAATCCAAATTATTCATTGTCTAGAGTTTCAACTGCGTAAGTCCTAATAGAGATAAAGAAGCAGTTGATGGAGTCTTGCATAGAGCTCAACTATTTTTCATTGGCATGGCCTTGGATTTTTAAAAAAAAAAGAATCCTTCCAGAACAAGATACTTATATCTCTAGAAGAGCTAAAGCAATAAATTAATTAATTATGTTATGGATAGTGCATTAGCAGGATCTTTCGACGATGCGAGGAGATAGATGCTCCTTACAGGGCCAATCCGCGATTATGTAGTACTAAATGATGGGTTGAATGAATGAGCATTTGCTTAGATAACAGGCGAAGCTACTTTCACAGCGCTCTGATGCTGGCTGCCATCATCGTGATTGGGTATCTGGTCCTGTTGGTTTTACTTAGAAATGATCCGGTGCTTCGTGTCACGCTCAATGATTTGCTCTTTCCTGTATTTAATGGGCTGGCCACTGTCGGTTTGCTCTACGCGGCCTTTCGTTCTGAGATCTATGGACGGCGTGCGCGCATTGCATGGACCTTTCTATTTGTGGGCCAGCTTTCTTTTGCACTGGGTGACATAACTTGGGCGGTCCTGGAGCTAGGTCTCCATCAGGAACCGATAGCTTCAGTAGCCGACGGTTTTTATCTAATGTTTTATCCGCTCTTTGCCATAGGGATTCTTCTCTTGCCAGCTGTATCATTGACTCGCAAGGAGTACCTCAAGTTTTTGCTGGACACCGGAATCGTAATGATCTCGGCAGTCTTGGTCTTCTGGGCTTTTTTAATCGAGCCGACTATCGCTGCCAACAAAGAAGATACACTGGTTTTGGCAATCTCCCTGGCATACCCTGTAATGGATTTGATTTTGTTTCTTGCCTTGCTGCAATTGCTGTTTCGGCGGCTCAGGTCTGCAGAACAGGGGCCAATATTACTTCTGTCTGTTGGCGTTGCCGCAGGGATCGTCACAGATGTTGTTTATCTCATGCAATCTCTTCAGGGAACATATACGACCGGCAACCTTTTGGATCTGGGATGGCTGATGAGCTACGCCTTTATCGGGCTGGCTGGCGTATTGCAGGCAGATACCGGTAAGCTTGACCCATTTCCTTCTTATGAAATTGAATCGCACCGCGAACAATTCGCCTGGCTTACTTATTTTCCCTACATCTGCGCGGCAGCTGCATATCTTATGCTTATTTGGAGCCGCAACCATCTACCAGATTCGTTCTCAGCCTTTTCATGGGGCATAGGTGGTATCATCGGGCTTGTGATCCTTCGCCAGATAGTAGCATTGGATGAGAATGTGCATCTGTATAAGGTTGCCCAAATGGAGAATGATGAGCGCAAGCGAACAGAAGAGCTGCTTTTGCAAAGTGAGGAACGTTATCGTGAAGTCTTCGAAGTCGCACCAGATGCGATCTTCACTATTTCATCAAAGGATGCAACGATCACATCACTCAATCCGGCCTTTGAGAAATTCTCTGGATGGTCTGCAGCAGAATGGCTTGGCAAACCCTTTATGAAAATCATACATCCTGAAGACCTTCCTATCGCCCGGCAAATGTTTAGCGAGGCTCCAAGAGGAAAATATGCGCAATCCCATGAACTGAGGTGGCTATCAAAATCCGGCGAGTATCTAACTGCTGAGATCATAAGCGTGCCCCAAATAGAAAGCAGAAAGATTGTAGGTGAGCTTGGATTTGCTCGAAACATCACCGAGCGCAAGCAGGCTGAATTGGAATTAAAGAGAGCCAAAGAAGCTGCGGAGGCTTCAACCAAAGCCAAGTCTGAGTTCCTGGCTAATATGAGCCATGAGATACGCACACCCATGAATGCCGTTATCGGCATGACAGGACTGCTACTGGAGACGGATTTGGCGCAGGAACAGCGCGATTATTTGGAGACTATTCGTAGTGGCGGAAATACGTTGCTGGCCCTTATCAATGACATTCTGGACTTCTCTAAGATCGAAGGGGGCAAACTGGAGCTGGAATGCCAGCCTTTCGACTTGAGAGACTGCGTGGAGGGCTCTTTAGATTTGGTGGCAGCCAAAGCTGCTGAGAAGGGACTGGAGATCATATATATTTTTGAGAATAATGTGCCAGATATGGTAATTGGAGATGTTACTAGGCTTCGCCAGGTCTTGGCCAATCTCTTGGGCAATGCAGTGAAGTTTACCGATAAAGGAGAAGTGGCGTTAACAATTAGCTCTTTGCCCCTAGAGCCTGGAAAAATCGAGCTCAATTTCGCGGTTAAGGATACTGGTATCGGGATATCCAAGGATCGAATGGACAGGCTCTTCCGGTCCTTTAGTCAAGTCGATTCTTCTACGACCAGACAATATGGGGGAACCGGGCTAGGCCTGGCCATAAGCAAACGCCTCGTAGAAATGATGGGTGGACGGATTTGGGCAGAGAGTGAACCGGGAAATGGCAGTACTTTCCAGTTTACCATAATCGCAGAACCATCTCCTGCTAAAGAGGCAGTTCCCATGAATTCCAGCTTGTCAGGGAAGCGAATTCTCGTGGTCTATGAAAATGACCTTGCTCGGAGCACTCTGGCAAATGTCGCGCGGTCTTGGGGGATGATTCCGGCCACTGCATCTAGTGGGAAAGCCGCCCGGGAAATGCTCGATGCAGAGGCATTTGATTTTGTGATTCTGGATGCAATATTGCCTGATGTAGATGGCCAGTCCCTTTCCAAAGAGGTCAAAAAGGGCAAGAATGCAGATACGATATACGTGATAGTGACGGCCATCGGCCGCAGCCTTTTGCGGGAGACGCAGGTTGATGGTTGGCTGACCAAGCCCATCAAGCCCATTCAGCTTCACAATCTGCTGATAGAGCTCCTCTCGCCGGAAAGAGGTTTAATGCCTAAATCTGTATGCTCTAAGCCCTCCCCTAGCGAGATTACGGAGCGCAGTCTACGTATTCTCATGGCGGAAGATAATCCCGTGAACCAGAAGGTGGCTATTAGCATGTTAAGGCGTATTGGATATCAGGCTGATATAGCTTCTAATGGTATTGAAGTTTTACAGGCTTTGCAAAAGCAGCCCTACGATGTTGTGCTGATGGATGTCCAGATGCCGGAGATGGACGGCTTTGAAGCAACGCGCCAAATTCGCAGCTCCGGATCAAAGATCTGCATAATCGCTATGACTGCCCACGCGCTTAATGGTGACAAAGAAGCTTGTCTGGATGCAGGCATGGACGAGTACATCAGCAAGCCGATCAGGATGGAGGAGCTGCAAAAGGCCTTAGAAAAATGCACCGCAACCAAGGACTGTGGCGGCCCATAAAGCTCGTTCTTTGCATGCAGCTAGCCGAGATTTTTCTAATTTCGTTGCTGGTACTTGTATTGACAATGGCGCTGAATGTTTTTTCCGGATTGATGTTGCTTAACTCGCAGCCTTTTCCAAAGGGTTTTACTCCAGAGGGTTCAGTTCTTTGGCCGCTCGCGTGTCCGAAAAAGTATATAGGCATGAATAGCCAGGGTTGTAGTCGATGCAGCCGCCAAGAAAAGGGGGACGAGTCCTCTGAACGACGATCTCTGGGTCATCTCATTCATAGGCAGGGACAGGCCGGGACTGATTCGCGATATCCTGGAGGAGCCAGCCCAGCAGGACGTGAATATCGTCGATATGGACCAAAAAGTGATGCAGGGCATATTCGTCATGTCTGTGGTTGCTGATTTTGCCAATGCGCGCGTCACAGCTAGCGAGCTAGAGAGCTGGCTGTCAAGGAAAGCCGGGGAGTTCGGCATCCAGTTCAGCTTCCTGTCCCTCGGGCAGTATCGTGGAAGGCGGCGATCGAAGAAGAGCCTGCATGTCGTCACTATTCTGGCCAAAGACCGAGTGGGCATTATCCGTGACGTGGCGGAAGTGGCTGCCAGAAATGAGATCAATATCGAACGGGCATCGGTCACGGCTCGTGGGGACCTCATCTCCATTGAATTTCTCATGGACTTTGCCGACTGCGATGAAGATGATTGCAAGGGCAAGCTCAAGAAGGATTGCGAGCATCTGGCACTGGACGTGGTTATCCAGGACTTGGGCCGCTCTCGCAAAGAGAAGCGGCTAATCGTTTTTGACATGGACATGACCATTGTCGATTTTGAGATCATAAACAAGCTGGCCGGATTTGCCGGAGTGGACGAGCAGGTTAAAGCGATAACTGAGAGGGCCATGAACGGGGAGATGGACTTCAAAGAGTCGCTGCGCCAGAGGGTGCGCCTCCTCCAGGGAATGCCGCAGGGCACTTTGCAGGAGATTGCATCCGACTTGCAGCTTACCCCAGGATCCGAGGAGCTGCTGCATCACTTAAAGCACGTGGGCTACAAGATCGCGCTCATCAGCGGCGGCTTTACTTATTTCACGGATGTGCTCAAAGAGCGGCTGGGCTTTGACTATACCTTTGCTAATGAGCTGGAGATTAAAGACGGCGTTCTTACCGGCGAGATCAAGGGGGATATCATCGATGCCGAGGCCAAGGGTGGCATCATCTACCGGCTGGCAGAGATCGAGAAGATAAGCCCCGATAATATTGTGGCCGTGGGTGATGGAGCCAACGACTGCCTCATGATCAAAAACGCCGGGCTTGGGGTGGCCTTCAATGCCAAAGAGGTCCTAAAAAAGGTCTCCGATGGATCGTTATCTCGGGAGAACCTTCTGGGACTGCTCAATGTCCTGGGCCTGGCGGAGAAGGAAAAAGAGATGCTGTAGAGGCAGTTAGGCCTCTTCTTCAATCTTCAACGCTCTGACAATCTCTTTGCGGATGCCTTGCCAAGTATGCCGTAATATCTTGAAAGGTCACATCTGCCCATCCGGGCTCTTCTTCAAATGTTTCAAACTCATCCAGAAACCCTTCGCCGAGTGCTCCCCAGAATTTAGAGATATCGAATTTTTCTACCCTGAGCTTCAATCTCTCTCCTTCTTTCGAGCTGATCCACCCTTTCCTGAACAGCAATGGCCGCATCGAAAAGATGCTCGCTACAATTTTGGAGCTGCATAATCGAATGAAACTTCATGTCCCTGAGGTCTTGTATTCTCAATATTCTATCAGTGTCGTGGATGCAATATTTCATCGGCCTATTTTCAAATCCAAGGACTTTGCCAGGATATCCCTGATTCCGGAAAAGACCGCTCCAAGAATAGTGAAATATCTCATAAAAAAGCGGACTGCTGTCTATAATACGCGAAGGGGGGGGCAGATTCATGCGATGCAGATCATTTTTTCTGGCACCATTATGGCACCATCAAGAAGGTTCCCATTTGAGCGAGAGCAAAATGGTGATCATCGTCAGCCTTGTCGGGCATGAATCCAAGGGACTTAATAGTAGCAGGATACTAAGTTTTTATACCCGATAGGCCAGGCGACCGTGACTCAGGAAACGAAGGCTCGGTGGTGGGCGTATGGCTCGGTGAGGCCCGAGCTCCAAGCCTGCTCGACCTAGCTCCATTCAAGCATAAAAAAGAGAAATGAAATGCATTGGACACCCGGCAGGAAATTATCTCGGAAAAAGCATTTATACTTGTTTTGGCGTAAGGGTTGTGGTTTGTTCCTTATCATTTGGAGGATTGAAGAATTTGACAACTGTTTACGACGTACCTCCCCATGACTTGATTGCTGCCGTGGCCCAGGAGCTAAAGGCAGCGGGCAAGGTTCAGCCCCCTGAGTGGGCTGAGTTTGCCAAGACTGGGGTAAATAGGGAGATGCCGCCCAGCAACCCCGACTGGTGGTTTGTGCGGTGCGCATCAGTGCTACGCAGAATATATATCGACGGCCCGGTGGGCGTTTCCCGCCTTAGAAGCTTCTACGGCGGAAAGCACCGCAGGGGTGTAGCTACAGGATTCTTTGCCAAGGGCAGCGGATCAGTGGTAAGAGAGTCCCTGCAGCAACTAGAGAAGGCTGGCTACGTAAAAAAGCTAAAGAAGGGACGCCAAATGACCCCCGCGGGTCAGTCATACCTTGATGGGGTAGCCCATAAGGTAAGAAGCGAGATACAAGGCTCGGCTGCACCTGCAGCGGAACCTGCCGTTGATTCGGCATAAAGCTAGACGAGGTAGGAAAAGTATGGCTGATGATGAGCTTGCAAATTTAAGGCAAAAGAGGATGGAGCAGATCCAAAAACAGCAGATGGATTCGCAGATGGCAGCTGCTCAGCAAGAGCAGGCCCAGCAGGAGATGGATGCCAAAAAGGCATCCTTGATGAGAACTATCCTCACGCCTGAAGCCCGAGAACGGCTCAATGCGATACGCATGACCAAGCCGGAGTTCGTCACTCAGATTGAAGGCCAGCTCATTATGCTAGCTCAGAGCGGCAGGCTGAGGGGCGCAATCACAGACGAGCAGCTCAAGGCGATCCTTAAGCAGGCCCAGCCTAAGAAGAGAGACATCACCATAACCAGGAGATAAAACAGCTGTAGGCAATTTATGAAGGTTGCAGTCTTATTTTCCGGCGGAAAAGATAGCAGCCTGGCGGCTCTTCTTCTCGAACCGTTCTTCGATGAAATCGAGCTTGTCACCTTCAGCTTCGGCCATGACGATACCTGGACGAGAGCAGCGGATGCCGCGTTAGAGCTAGGCCATCCCCACAGAAGGGTGGTCTTTGAAACGGGTGTCCTGGAGAAAGCCCTGGAGGTACTGTTGGCCACGGGCTATCCCAATGATGCTCTCAATTATGTTCATCCTATTGCAGTAGAAACTATAGCGAAAGAGTGCGAATTTGTGGCGGACGGGACGAGGCGGGATGATCGCGCACCCAAAATGGGCTTTAGCGCTATCCGAAGCCTGGAAGACCGGTTGCACATGCAATACTTAAGACCCCTGGCAGGCCTGGGTCACAAGACCATCCGGGCCATGGCCTCGCGCTATTTGGACTTCGAGGAAGAGCTATCCGAGAGGTATCCCGCCTCGGACTTCGAGGTGGGCCTGAGATATGCGCTAAAAGAGAGGTACGGCCAGGCTAAGGTCGAGGGGATCTTCCCCTCCAATCATACGCACACCAGAGTTATTCGGAGGAAGAGATTTGTCCAAGAAATTAAAGGGCAAGAAGATCAGGCTTGCCAAAGCGTTCAATCAGAATCGTAGGGTGCCCTCCTGGGTCATTGTCAAGACCATGAGGCGCGTAGTCACTCATCCCAAGAGACGGCATTGGAGAAGAAGCAGCTTAGAGAGATAGACATGGCGGACACAGAAAGAGTTTACACCATACCCCTGGGTAAGGTCAAGAGCGCGCCCATTTACAGAAGGTCCAACCGGGCCATGACTGAGATTAGAAGCTACCTCGCCCGGCATATGAAGGTAGCAGAGAAGAATGTGAAGATCGACCCCGGCCTGAACGAAGTCATCTGGGCCAGAGGCGATATGAAGCCTCCCCTGCGCGTAAGGGTACGCGCCGTCAAGTTCGAAGACGGCGGGGTCGAGGCGGAGTTTGCTGGTGACAGATAAGCGATTGAAGATAGCAGGAAGTAGCCTTCTCGGCGTATTTGCCAAATGCACTGAGAAGGTTGTACTCGTGCCGTATGAAGTGGGCGAAGCCGATCGACAGACATTAGAGACAGGGCTGAAAGTGCCGTCTGTGCGGGTAATGGCCGGAGTAGGCTCCGTCTTGGGGTCCCTGGTCGCTGCCAATAGCAATGGCTTCGTGGTTACCCATCATGCCGGCAACGAGGAACTCCAGGTTCTTCGCGAACACGGCAAGGTATCGAGGCTGCCGGCCAGGATCAATGCCGCGGGCAATGTGATTTTGGTCAACGACAGCGCTGCTCTGGTACATCCGGGGCTGTCTAGCAGGGCCTGCGAAACGGTAGAGCAGACTTTAGGCGTGAAGGTAGAGAAAGGCACCATAGGCGGCCTGAAGACCGTGGGAATGGCGGGCGTGGCAACTAACAAAGGGCTTCTTGTGCACCCGCGGATCTCCGAGGAGGAGATAGCCGTCTTAGAGGGGCTCTTCAAGCTACCTGTGGACGTGGGTACAGTGAACCTCGGCTCGCCGCTGGTGGGCTCAGGGGTGCTGGCCAACAGCCAGGGTTACTTCGCTGGAATTGAGACCTCTGGCCCGGAGCTGGGGCGCATCGAGGATGCGCTAGGTTTCTTGGTTTAATTGCCGGAAAAAGCCGGCAAATGGACTTAATTCCTGTAATTGTTTATTCCTGTAATTGTTGAAAAGAGTAGGGGTGGAATAGTGAGCAATTTCGAGATCAAAGGAAAGTACAAGGCAGGATTTGTCAGCAAGACCTGGCTAACTTTCAGCAAGGTTGTAGAGAGCCAGAACGAGAAGAATGCCGTAAATAAAGTCTATTCCCTCATGGGAAGCGAACATGGCCTGAAGAGGGACCTCATCAAGATAGACGAGGTGAAGACGGTTGAGTAGCGCTCCTGGAGGCGAGGAGGAGGTCAGAAGACTCCTAGCCGCATATCAGCAGTATCAGGCCCAGGCGGATGGCATCATGCAACAGCTCAGTCTGACGCAGCTCACGGCTGAGGGCCTGGAAAGGGCACTAGTTGCAGTAGAGGCCCTGGACAAAGCGGAAGTTGGACAGGAGATTCTCGTTCCCATCGGATCTGGGTCGTTCGTCCACGGAAGTCTCGCCTCTAAGGAGAAAGTAGTCTTGAATGTAGGCGCGGGCGTGAGCATTGAAAAGACCGCAGCCGAGGCCAAGGAAATTCTGAAGGTTCGCAAGGCGGAGGTTCTTGAGGGAACTAAAAAGCTCAACGAAGTTCTTGCCAAGATCGATCAAGAGATGCAGAAGATCCAGGCCATAATGCAGCAATTTGAAGAGGGCGCTCATCAGCATCAGCACGGCCCAGGGAGCGACGGGGTTGTTTAGTCGCTTCAAGGAGAAGCTCTCGGGTTTCAAAGAGGCTCTCTCCTCTAAGATCGCGGAGAAGGTTTCCTTAGCCGAGAAAGTCTCTGGAAAGAAAGATGAAAAGCCCGGGGATAAGGAGATAGGCAGTCAAGCCAAAGCCATAGCCTCTCCGGCAGACAGAAATGCTGCTCAGGAGAAGTCTTCTGCAACCAGCCCGTCTCTATCCCGTGCGTCCCCTGTAAATCCTCTCAAAAATGGTGAAGCCAACAACAAGTCCAAGAGCAGATTCTCCTTCCTGGAAAAGGCCAAGAGCCTGATATTTGAGCAGGAAGTAATCCTGGAAGAGAAAGATCTGGAGGAGCCCATGTGGGCCCTGGAGATGGCCCTCATGGAGAGCGATGTGGCTCTGCCCGTGGCAGAAGAGATTGTCAGAGAGGTCAAGAGCGATCTGGTGGGAAAGAAGAAGAAGATCGGCGCAGACACAGGCGCCATAGCCGAGCAGTCTCTCCGAAATGCTCTTTTAACGATTCTTTCCAGGAACTATCTGGACTTTGACGAGTACATTAAGACCAAAGAAAAGCCCATCAAGATCCTTTTCGTAGGTGTGAACGGCACAGGAAAGACGACCAGCATCGCCAAGGTGGCCAGGTACCTTATGGACCAGAGCTATTCCGTGGTCTTAGCCGCGGGCGATACTTTCCGGGCCGGAGCCATCGAGCAGCTGGAGGTGCACGGAAACAACCTGGGCCTAAAAGTCGTCAAGCACAAGACGGGCGGCGATCCGGCGGCTGTGATCTTTGACTCCATCGAGTACGCCAAGGCGCACAACAAAGATGTCGTGCTGGCGGACACGGCCGGAAGGCTGCACACCAACATCAATCTCATGGATCAGATGAGAAAGATCGTGCGCGTGACCAAGCCCGATCTGCTCATCTTCGTCGATGAAGCAATAGCCGGCAACGATGCCGTGGAGAGGGCGCGCCTCTTCAACGAATCAGTGCCCATTGGAGGCACCATCCTCACCAAGACGGATGCTGACGCCAAGGGCGGCTCCGCGATTTCTATCGCCTATATCACCGGCAAGCCCGTTCTCTTTTTGGGCGTGGGCCAGACCTATCCCGACTTGGTGAAGTTCGAGCCGGAATGGCTGGTGGACAGGCTAATGGGAGAAGCGGAAGCGTAATTTTTTTTTTTAGCACCGACATATTTAAATATATTATAGCGAGTATGCAATTTTTAAAAAATAAAAGAAGTTTGAGCTCAACGAGCTGTTCTCTACTCTTTAATCTTGCAGCAGCCCCCAAATCCTCTATCATCAAACCTACACGTAGTCTCGCCCTTTTACCTACGTTCTTGGTTTTTCGCTGCTTTATGTAATTGATCAATGGATGCCGATGATCGCTGAATGATTAGCTCATCTGCCATTAAGCCTATCATCTGATTAACCTACTACGACTGAAGATCATGATGTCATATTCCCTTCATGGCCTCCCAGATAAAATCCATGCCAGGTATGCACCCATATCTCTCTATCATAGGCATTAACGCTCAGCATGCCCTCGATATCTTCACGGCCAAAGTCGAAGGTGTAGTAGCCCGGCATGGCCTTTGTTTCCATGACTTTTGCACCCGGCAAAAAATCCACCAGGAAATCTTCTGCCAGAATCTTCGCCTCTGCCTGGCTCTTGCCTCCTGACCTCTCCCTGCCGGCGCCAAAGATTGTGTTCCACATCATATTAGGCCCCGGCTCGGGTCGTGCTAATCCGGAATAACGGTCCACCAAGACCTCAGCCATCCCTTTACCGCTCTTTGCATCCTTTAGAACTGCATAGTAATTGCTGCTAAAGGTCATGAAATCCTCGACCTTTACATTGGGGCCGTATTGCCGGGCCAGCTCTTTCATGCTAAGCAAGGCACTTTCAGAGGATATTGGTTTAGCATCTGAATAGTACAGCGCCATCATATCTGCGTACCCCATCATACTTCCAGATCCTATCACATTTCCCGATCCAATCATTCTCGGACCAAGGCTGTAGTTATAGCCTGGTCCCTGCATCATCCCTGGACCCACCACAGGCCCCATTCCTGTGCCCATGGGCCAGGACTGATAGACGCCACTCGGGGTGGAGATGGGGCCATATACCATTGGCCTGAAGGCTAGAAAGGCAAGAAAGGCTATGATTACTACCATTAGGCCGATGATTATGTTTCTATTGTCCATTAAATCACCTTGAGAGAAATTGGTTACTACTAACTAGATCTCAACTCTATATAGTTATTATCTATGAAAGTGCATAAATGCAGGTTAAACGATTCGATTTAAGAGATATACAATGACGATCCTGGTGGGCTGCAGCGGCTGGTCTTATGATGATTGGGTGGGCCGATTCTATCCTATGAATCTGGCCAAAAAGAAGGGCGAGTGGTTCTCCTATTACGCAAAGTACTTCAAGACCGTGGAGATTAACAGCACCTTCTACCGTCCCCCAGGTGAGCTACAGGTCCAGTCCTGGATAAAGAAGGCCAGAGATTTGGAGAGCTTCGAATATTCGGTCAAGGTGCCACAGCTGGTCACCCATAAAGCTCTCGTCGAAGGAAATCCAGAGAGGGCAATCTTCTGGGCGGCTTCTTTTGAGAAGACCTGCGTCAAGCCCCTGGATGATGCCGGTCTTCTGGGCAGCGTTCTGCTGCAGCTCTCGCCTTACTTCAAAAAAGGTGGCTCGGCTCTTGATAATCTGATAAACCTGCTGGACTGCGTCTCCCATGAAAAATACAGGTATGCAGTGGAGTTTAGACATCGGAGCTGGCTGGACAAGGGCAAAAAAGAGATTGATCCAGTCGCCCTGGAAGCTCTGAGGGAGAGGAATGTCGCCAACGTTCTAATCGATGGACCTGGCCTTCACGTAGGGCTAGAGCAGACTGCGGATCACGCTTACTTGCGTTTCCATGGCCGAAACTACGATATCTGGTATAGAGGGGAGAAGGAAGACGACCACAGGCTGGATAGATACGACTACCTCTACAAGAAGGAACAACTGGAGAGCTGGGTGCCTCACATCAAGGAGGCGGAATTAAAAGCCGCAAAAGTGAGGGTGTACTTCAACAATCATGCTCGGGCCAAATCGGTGAGAAATGCCTTCCTCCTCATGGACATGCTCTCCATACAGCACCAGTCCAAAGAGATCCAGCTCCAGGACCAGTTCACCCTTGGGGAGTTCTAGCCTGCGGTGAATTGGTCGGGCGATCTGGAAGCGATTCTCACATGAGGTCCTTGGGGGGAAGATGAGAGCAAAAACCGTGCCTCAACCTAATTGCGATAGGATAATTCCGACATCTCTGCGGCCATCACTCAAATCATGAGAAATCTGCCGGGTGCCAGGCTGGTTGCCCGCATCACCATATTGATCTCACGGTGCTCTACCCAGGTGCTGGCTTGTCTGTTCTTGCCATCCATCCAGAACTGTTCGATCGTTTCTCTAAGGGGCAGATACGCATTAAGGGCTTCAACCCATCGAGGGGTTTGACCACCCCTTTCGAATAAGCTCGGATTCTCTTCGATCCGTTTTAGCAGATTTTTGGCAGCCGACAGACCGATCGACAGCCCCAGTTCACGGAAGGCCAGACGGTAATCGGCAGGATACTCAAGCGTCTCGCCCTTGGCAAAGGACTTCATCCCGAGCAGGGCTGATTGCACGACGGTTTCCAGCAAGCCTGGGTCTTCATCCAATAGATCGCCCTTTATCATCAATTGTGCAATTCTTGAGGCATCGAAGAGGAGACCTCCGATGCCGAGTGGATCGCTTGTGACCAGGCTTTTGCCCCGGCAGATTTCAGCCATATCAGCAATCTCATGCTCGAGGCCCGGCAGCGAAGATTCTTTGAATATTCTCTTCGCCGCCGCAGAAAGCTCGCTGTAAGTGACAAAGCCGTCGAGAGGATCGTGCTGGCCCATTGATGAAACCAGTGGATAAGTGAGATCGATGCTCATCTTCCAGTACATTCTCTTTTGGCCGCCCGCTCGCGGAGAATATGCAAACCTGGGATGGGCCGTTTGGGCAAGTTCAATGGCCCACCGGACATAGACAGGATCTCCGGTGACCTGGCCCGCGCAGTTAAGAGCATGCATCCATTTCGTCAGGTAATGGTAGTACTGACCGTCCTGTTCCCACTCCAGGCGCTCATTGGGCGGCTCTTCAGGTCTGCGTTCTCTAAGCTGCTTTCCGATGCGAAGGCCCCCGATGGTTGGATGCAGCTCACCTTCCTGGCTTTCAAGGCCGCTGATCCAGCCACGTCTGGGATCGTCATCACGATGCCGGCTGAGTGTATGATGCACTTGATCTACCAACGATAATCCCAAATCCAGATAGTATTCGTCACCGTTCCGTCCGAAGAGTTCGAGATAGTTGCAGACCGCGAAGGCATCGGTCCAGAGATAGCGTCGGGGATGAGCATCGGCTGGTTCAAGTCCGGTCAAACGGGCATAGTCTTGCATAATTTCCTGAACCAGGGCACTCTTTGCATTTCGGCTCATTCTTATTCTCGCATCAATGTATTATAATCATGAACATAAAATAGTTTCCTTTGGCTTTGCAAGATATCTTGACCAAAGGCTATCGCTGTATATCCCTCATCAGATCATAGCAGGTTGCTGCAAATCCAGGTAAATCTTTCCACCAAGGCCAAAATGAAAAGAGAATTGAAATTGAAAATGAAAGAAGATGGGAAAAGAATAAAATATCCCTTCCCCGGGCTTTCAGAAGGCTTGATCCTTTGCCTCAATCCAGGATCTTGATGGCCTCATCCGCAGTCTTGCCCTTATTGACAATGGCTGCGATGGCCATGGTCATCTTCACAGGGTCCTTATGCTGGAAGACGTTCCTGCCGATGGCCACGCCACGGGCTCCCGCCTGCAAGGCTCCGTCTATCATCTCCAGGAACTCCATATCTGTCTCGGTCTTGGGCCCGCCTGCAATGACCACAGGCACTGGGCAGCCATCCACCACGTGCCGGAAGGAATCGATATCGCCGGTGTAGTTGGTCTTGATGATATCAGCGCCAAGTTCTGCGCCGGCCCGCGCAGCATGGGCTACTACCTCTACATCGTTGGGATTGACGATAGCTTTGCCGCGAGGGTACATCATGGCCACGAGCGGCATGCCCCAAAAGTCACAGCGCTCGCTAACACAGCCCAGTATGCTCAGCTGATCGGACTCGGTCTCAGAACCGATGTTGATGTGAACGGATACGGCGTCCGCGCCCATCTTCAGGCACTCTTCCACCAGGCAGACCTGCACCTTGTTGTTGGGATCCGGGCCCAGGGAAGTGGATGCACTCATATGCACAATCAGGCCAACATCTTGGCCGTAGCCGCGATGTCCATGCCGGACCATTCCCTTCTGCTGGAGAACGGCATTGGCTCCACCCTTGGCCACCTTGTTTACCATCTCCGGCAGGTCGACCAATCCCTTGATGGGCCCTACAGATATGCCGTGGTCCAGTGGAATTATTACTGTGTTCCCGCTGTCTCGGTCCATTATCCTTTCAATTCGAACTCTCTTGCCAATCTCGCTCAAATCTTACCATCCCGTAAATGCTAACATGTACCATGCTAACACGTATCATATTTAAGGGTTGCGATGGGCTTGATCGAAGCTATTGGATGGGTGAGAAATGAACATAAATGAAATTGAGATGATTTTGATGAAATATACTTGAAATGAGAGATTTCTAAAAAAATTCCTGGGGGAAAAAATGTGCGAAATGGCTAGCAACAACCGCAGTCGTCGTCATGCCCGCAGCCGTTGTGATCGTGGTCGCAACTGCTGTGATCATGCTCACAGCTGTCGACATTTGCGCAGGAACCGCAACTTGAGACTTCATCCTCGGGGCCACGAATGATGAAACCGGTTCCCCGATCGTCATCCACATAATCAATTATGGTCTCGCTGAGCAGTTCAGCATCTTTTGGACTCATGTAGACCTTCACTCCCCGGCTTTCAAAGACTTTGTCGCCCTCTTCCTCGTCTCCCAAGGCCAGACCATAGCTCGCGCCGGTAGAATCAATAGCTGCCAGAAACATCCGGATTACTTTGCCCTCCACCAGGCTGCGCGTTATCGTATCAGCTGCCGCTTGCGTAATCTCGATCATGAATTGCACATCCAATTTATATCACCACAAACTCGTATTTAAAGATATTATTATCAGGATTATAGGCAAGATAGAGGATTTATCATAGAGAAGGAACAAGGGATAAAACATGGGCGTTGATTTGGGAGACCTGCTCCAGAGAAAGAAGATCGAGATTAAGGATCTCTCCGGCAGATGGGTGGCGATTGATGCCTTCAACACCCTCTACCAGTTCCTGAGCATAATCCGACAAAAGGACGGCACGCCGCTCATGGACAGTCAGGGAAGGGTGACCTCGCATCTATCCGGTTTATTGTACCGCACCACCAATCTCATTGAGGCCGGGGTCAAAGTGGCCTTTGTCTTTGATGGGGAACCCCCCTCCTTTAAGGCAGAAACTCTAGCTGAGAGGTCGGAGATTAGGGAAAAAGCGGCCGCCGCCTGGCAAGAGGCTCAGGCAACAGGCCAGGATGGTTTTAAGTATGCTCAGGCGGCCTCCCGAATCAATTCCGAGATACTGCAGGATGGAAGAAGGCTTATTTTAGCCATGGGGCTTCCCGTTATTCAGGCCCCATCCGAGGGCGAGGCGCAGGCAGCTTACATGGCGGCCAGGGGCGATGTCGAATTGGTGGGCAGCCAGGACTATGATTCTCTCCTTTTCGGAGCTCCTCAGGTGGTTAGGAACCTGGCCATCACCGGCAAGCGCAAGCTTCCCAGGAAGAATATTTACGTGGATGTGGAGCCCGAGATTATTCACTTAGAAGAAGGTCTGGCCCGCCTGGGCATCAGCCAAAAGCAGCTTGTGGAGATCGGCATCATGTGTGGCACGGACTACAATTCCGGCCTCATGAGGGTCGGCCCAAAGACCGCCTTGAAGCTGATACGGGAGAAGGGGGATTTAGAAGCCATTCTGGCCGAACAGGAGGAGAAGATCGAGAGCTTTTCCGAGATCCGGGAATTTTTCCTTCATCCCGATATCACAGATGATTATGAGATCAAGATGAAAAAGCCCAGTGTGGATGAGATTGTCTCTTTTCTGGTAGAAGAGCGGGATTTTGATCGGGAGAGAGTGGAAAAGACGACGAGAAGGCTGGAGGAGGTCTACAGGCGTGGCCAGAGCACTCTTGACCACTGGTTCTAATTCCAGCTTTTCCGGCTATGACCTGGACCTGGATAAAGCTATAGATCTTATCCAAAAGAGCGGGGCTCGCTGGGTGGGCCTGCAGGCTCCAGAGGGACTGAAGAGGGCCACGCCCGCCGTAGCCCGGCAAATTGAGGAGAAGACAGGAGCTAAAGTCATCATCTCTGGGGATCCCTGCTTTGGGGCATGCGATGTAGATATGCGGCTGGCCCGGGAGGTGGACCTGATGCTCCACCTGGGCCATGCTGATATCGGGATTGGACCTGACAACGTCATCTTTCTGGAAGCCAGGATGAAAGAAGACTTGAGAGATGTGGTAGATAAAGCCGCCAATTTCCTCAAGGCTAAGAGAGTGGGCGTTACCACCACCATCCAGCATGTGCACAAGCTCGACCAGGTGCTGGAAGCCCTCAAGAAACACGGTATAGAGGGCTTGCTCGGGCCTGCCGGGGGCCGGGTCAAGTATCCCGGACAGGTTTTAGGCTGCAGCTACAGCACGGCCAGGGCCCTGGATGTGGAGGAGTATCTTTTCATCGGCACAGGGCAGTTTCATCCTCTGGGCATAGCTCTCGCTACGGGCAAGAGAGTGGTAATCGCAGATCCGGTTACCGGCGAGGTATCGGAGATCGATACCGATCCTATGCTGCGTCGGCGCTTTGGGGCCATCTCCAGGGCCGGGGAGGTTAAGCGTTTCGCCGTTCTGATCTCCAAGAAACCGGGACAGAAGAGAATGGAGCTGGCGGAAAGGCTGAAGGCATTGGGTGAGGCCAGGGGGCTAGAGATGTTTCTTGTATGCCTCGACAATATCGAGCCAGACAGGCTGCTCAATCTGGGTGCAGAGGCTGCAGTGTCCACAGCATGCCCCAGGGTGGCACTGGATGATGCCGCTAAGTATAGGATTCCTATCCTTACGCCGCCGGAGTTCGAGGTATTCGTGGGAGAGAGAGTGTGGGAGGATTATGAGTTTGATGAGATTGAATAACACAAACAGATGCAGACAGATATCAAAGCCATAAAAGAACGACTTGGGATGCTTTGAAAGCTATCTTGGGCCAAAGGTTTCTGTTTCCTTCCTGAAAACTTCACAATCGACCTGGAAGGATGGTTCTGAGTGGCTACCTTTTCTCTTTCTCTCGCCTACCGCAGAGGGATGGCCCTCACTTCTGGGTTGCTACCTGGCAAGCCGTGTCGCCCAAGCTACATCCCTGCTGCTCCTGCAGCTCCCGGCCAGCAGACATCACAGCCACAAACGGCCATATGCGATTCCCGCTCGACTGCAAGCGCTGCCGCCAAGCGGGCCCCGGCCCCCTGGCGTGCGTGCGTCCCTGGTTTTCGCCGAAAAATAAATCCAAGGAGGCCAAGTTAATCCACTGAGCATCCTGGCCGCCGAGGATGAAGGATGCCAATAGCTGGCTATTCTCAGGCTTCGTAGATCCCTGCGCCCAGCCACCAGGTACCATCTACCTTGGACACATAGCTCACCTTGGTCTCACTCTGATTGCTGATCGGTTTTTTCCATCTATACTCATAAAAGCCGCTGCCATTCATGGCTATGGCATGCATCTCCCTGTTGATGTAAACGCCCTGATCATTCTGAAGATCTATGCGGTTGGTTCCCACCGCCTCGGGCAGGTAAGGCAGGCACAGAGAAGTTCCATTGAAATCTTGGGCAAAGATGTAGACATCTCCCCTTACCCAGATGCCATTGAGGTCCATAAACTCGGCCAGAGCTTTGTCCTTGCCTGTCACCAGGGCATGGCTGGTGGCCTCCTCCACAAAGGTCTTCAGCTCTTCTCTGCTGGTCGGCTTCATGGCAGATAGGTTCTGGGCTGAGGATGAGCTGCTGAAGATTCCTGCTGCCAGCCACCAGCTATCGTCTACCTTGGTGGTGTAGCTCAGTTTTAGCTCCTCTCTCATATTTTCTCTTGGATTAGGGTAGAGGTAGTAAGTCTGTCCCGATCCGACTCTGGCCAGCTCGAGATTATCTTTCGTAAAAGTGATTCCATTAGAATCCTTGGCATCCAGACGATTTGTGCCCACCAACTTGGGCTGGAAAGGCAGACTCAGAACATTTCCCAGGAAGTCGTAGGCAAATATATACTGATCTCCCCTGACGAATTCACCCTCGGGATCGTTGAAGACCTGAAGAGCCTTATCCTTACCATTCTTTAGAGCATAGTCTTTGGCTTCGTCCACAAACGCCTTCAGAGTGCGCTGGTCCTCAAAGCTGAAGAGCGGTGCCTGGCCTGGGAGGTATATGCCAGAGCTAATCCACAGGTCATCATCAACCTTGAGCACATAGAGAAGCTTAAGCTCAGTCTGGTTCCCCTTGTTTGGATTAGGATAAACATTGCAGGCAAAGCCCTTGCCACTCTTTGCCACCTCATTCAGATTCTTTATGCATTGCACGCCGTTGGGGTCAACCAGATCCAGGTTATTTCTGCCGATCAGGTTGTGCAGATAGGGATGAGCCAGAAGTGTGCCATTAAAGTCGTAGGCAAAGATGTAAAGGTCACCTCTGACAAACTCACCATTTGGATCGCTGAAGGCCCTGAGGGCCTCATCTTTTCCATTATTCAGGGTATAATTTCGGGCCTCTTCCAGAAAGGAGACCAGCTCCAGCCTGGCGCTATCATTGGCAACTGGCGTCGTATAAGCGCTCTGATTTGATGTCAGCTCAGCTGCTACACCTATTGACGAGAACAGGCAGGCAGACAGGGCAAAAGATACTATGAACGCAATTAACTTCATGGCAATTCCTCACAAATACATAATATGGAATTGGTTCAGATTTCATTATACATAACAATTTCTAAAAAACCAAAAGAAGTTATCAGATGTTGGAAGGTAATAAGGACTTTCATAATTGAAAATGTGTCCAGGCGATTCCTGCTCGGGCAGCAACGTGGCAGCCCGAGCGTGCCTCCTGTCCCCTGGCATGCGTGCGTCTCGGGCATCTCTGTTCGCCCGGATTCCTGGAGGCCAGCCGGGCCGTCCAAGCGGCACGCCTGCCGCCCCTGCCGCGCCGAGAAGACCTCTATCCAGCTTTCAATTAGCTTTGGCCGTCAAGATGCATCTGGGCGGTGCAGAGACGAGGCTTCTAATTATAATTCTATTCTTCTCTTCTACTGAATCCTTGCCACCTTTGCCGGCCAATTATTACAGCCAAAAATATTGAAGTGATTTCTCAACTGATCTATTTAGAAAAAATTTATATAGAAATGACTACTACTTATCTAAAGTAAGAATGAGGTGTAATTATGAAAAGTATAATTGTATTGGCCCTCTTGCTAGCCCTATGCATTCCGTCCTTAGCCCAAACAGCGACAGTTACGGAAATGCCTGATATGGTTGGAAATTGGACAGGGGTTATGAACAGCATGAGTTGGGAGAAGAACACAGCATGGATGCCCAATGAAAACGCATCCTATTGGCCTAGTGGCGAAAGAATGCTGATGATTGCGGAACAGAATGGAAATATGTTCTCTGGCAAAACAGTCCCGACGCAAAGTCCCAGGTCCGTGGAAGTGGTGCTGGGTGTCATTGGCTCCGATAATGTGACCATCAATATGGTGGATGAGGACGGCATTTTGTGGGGCGAGATGATGTCTCCCACGAAGATGGAGCTGTTCTACCAAGAAGTGGACCACGAGGGAATGGCAATATCAGTTGGTATATTCGAGAAAATGTGAACCCGATAAAGCAGCGACAAGAAAATGTCGCATTTTTCTTTTTCCAGAAAATTGCTTTGTCGATATCGATTTTTTCTGGTAACAGACTATTCATAGAACTTGCGACTCGTTGGGTCGTGCTACCAGGAATATCTTTAGTTACCAGGGCAGCAGGCTCAGGTTGGAGCTCTTCAGACATTAAAGATTTTTTATCAGACTCATCCTATGAGCCTGGGCAGGAGGGAATCAGATGTATAGGAAATTGATGGTTTTAGGAATAATAGCTTTTGCTCTAGTTGGCATGGCCGGCGCGGCCAACTATATGTATGAAAAGGCATCGGTCAAGGGCGTCGGATACAAGAACGCAGAAATGATCGTCTCTACCCAGACTGGATTCAACGGAGCCAAGCTGGTAGAGAAGGAGTCAGGCTCAGGAAATGTAATTACGGAGAAAACGGAGCTTGAGGCCGAGAGGCAGATCGGCAGCGGGTGTGATGAAAACTATGGTGTACCAGGGGAAAACGATAGATGGTACTATTATGATACCGGTCCTGAAGGTGGATGGGCAACCGGCATCTTTCCCATGGACTACATCAACTTCACCAAGGATGCCGAGTTCGAGTACATGCCTGTCTCCTATCAGACCGGCACCTACGACCAGAAGTGGATTGAAAAACTATGTGTGCAGAACTACAGAATTGGTGCTGTATTGACAGAGATGTACACCCACGCAGAGCACCTGCAGAAGAGCACCGAGGTAAAAACCAGGCTTTATAATTTCTACGATTCCACGTTGAATTGGCCTAATATACCTCAACATCAACCAGGAGATGCCGTACCGACATCGTGCTGTACCGGTGTCCTTGAAGCCAACCTCAATAGCAACGTAATCGGTGTCGCTCATATCGGATGGATCTCCAGGGATCCCGAGGCTGATGCACAGCTCAAGGGACGCCATGCTGAGTACGGCAGATCTGTTGAGGATCTGACTGGCGTCTTCTCCATCGAGAAGTTCATCCAGCTCTGGGGCAACTCCACCTGCGGAGCCATCAGCGTTGACTGGCTGCCCTGCGTGTAGGATTTCTTTCCACTTTTTTTAGGCCTCCTAATAATTGAGCTCACCAATTATCTCGCCCGACCGTAACGCATTCATCCGAGCGTGCCTCCGCCCATTTGCTCGATCTGATTCCAGCCCGTTTTCCTGCCGCGCCTGATCCAAATCCTTTTCTTCTTGGTTTCCTATTCTCATAAATGGCTCAAGTTTACAGGATGATGCATATTTGAATCGGCTCAAGACATGGTTTCGCTACAACAACAAGAACTCCTACAGCATTGCCGCCCTGATGCCGCTCGTAGAGGCAGGCATAGCCCGGGAGCCGAAGGATGGCATCATGCTCTACAGCTTTGCCACTGCCCAGGCAGAGGAGATCTACGCCGAGGTCTCAAAGGCGAGTGTGGACGCAGTTTACATCGCTGGCGGCCCTCATCCCTCTGCCCTGCCCGAGGAGGTACTGGAGCACTTCGACTTCGTGGTAATTGGTGAGGGAGAGGAGACGCTGCCGGAATTGTTAGAGGCAATTGAAGAAGGCCGGGATCCGGCCGCCGTTAAGGGCATCGCCTACAAATGCCAGGGCCAGGTAAAATTCACGGAAAAGAGATCCCCAGTAGATCTAGACTCCTATCCGCCTTTTGGAAAGATCCTGGCACCTCTGGAGATTTCTCGCGGCTGTCCTTGGGGCTGCACTTACTGCCAGACGCCGCGCCTCTTCGGCTTTTGCATGCGCCACAGGTCGATTCCAATAATTGCCAAGTACGCTCGCTACCACAAGGATATCCGCTTCACCTCCCCCAACTCGCTGGCCTACGGATCAGATGGGCGTGCGCCCCGCATGGAGAAGGTTGAGGCTCTGCTCAAGGCTTTAGCCGAGCAGAAAAAGCCCATCTACTTCGGTACATTCCCCTCTGAGGTTCGGCCGGAGTTCGTCTCTCCCGCAGCCTTGGAGCTAATCACCAAATACTGCGCCAATAAGAGCCTCAGCCTGGGCGGTCAGTCCGGCAGTCCGGCAGTCTTGCGTCGCATCGGCCGGGGCCACGGGCGCGGTGAGATTGAGGTGGCCTGTGAACTGGCTCTGGACTATAGCCTTGTGCCGCAGGTGGATCTGATCTTCGGCCTGCCCATGGAGACGGAAGAGGATCAGCGCATGACTCTCGACCTGGTCAGATGGATCGCGGCCAAGGGTGGCAAAGTGCGGGCGCACCTTTTTACGCCCCTGCCGGGAACGCCCCTGGCGACAGCGCGCCCCGCTCCTTTAGCGGAAGATGTGGTGGCGTGCCTGGGCAAGATGGCCCTGGAGGGACGCCTGACCGGCAGCTGGTCGGCCGTGAGCAGAATTGATTGACGGAAAAACAGAAAACAGAATGCAGAAAGCAGAAAAACAGGCTGCAGTGCGTGCTGGCGCCTGTTCAAGCTCGATAGCGGTGCACATCATTAATAATCTTCTACTTAATACGATGTCCATTTTAGAATAAGTCATTTTATATTTTCTTTTTTAAAATCAATATATATTTAACTCTTGTACCTGTAAAACTTCTAATGAGGGGCATGACCATAAGTGAAAATGCACTTTAGTACTCTGATCCTAACCGTTTTTATGCTTCTGGAAGCGGAAGCAGCTATAGTCTCTGTGGGACCGGGAGGTCCCCAAGACACCGTTATCCAGGTGGCTATTGATGCAGCAAGCCCGGGTGATCGGATTGAGGTTGGCAACGGCACCTATTTTGAGAACCTGATCGTATCCAAAAAAATCTCTCTCATTGGGATAGACAATCCCGTTATCGATGCCGGGCGAAAAGGAAGCGCCATAACTATCTTCGCTGATGGAGTGGTCATCGAAGGTTTCACCTTGATAAATTCATCATTTAACCGTTATCCTCAGAAAGATGGTGGCATCAGAATCATGTCCAACGGCAATATAATCCATAACAATATCATAACAGATAACAGGGATGATTTAGTGCTGTTTCATTCCTGCGAGAACATCATTTCCAACAATATCCTGGCCAATGCCCTGGAAGGAATCGATATGATCCAGTCTCATCATAACACAATCTTCCAAAATTTTATTGTTAATAATGAGGACGGAATGTTTGTTGACAACTCCAGCAATAATTTAATAAGTTCAAATCAGGTCTTAAACTGCAGCGATGACGGCATAATCTGCATCAACGGCTCCCGAAGCAACATCGTAGAGGGCAATTGGGCAAATGGAAACAAATGGCATGGATTGGAGCTTTTCTTTTCAGATAATAATACTATCATAAATAATTATGCTAGCGGCAATGGCGTCAACAACATCTTCATATTTTTGTCGAAATATATCACCATATCTGGAAATGAGGCTAACCATGGAGATCAATGCGGCATAAACGTGGTCCGGTCAAAGAACAACTTGATCTCTAAAAATAATGTCTCCCAAAATAAGGTGACGGGGATATCTCTGGATCGAACAGACAGTAATACCGTAATTTTTAATGAAGTCAGTCGCAACGGCATGGTTGGCATAGGTGCCTTTTTTTCATACAATAACAGCATCTATGGAAACAACCTCTCGCAAAATTCTAAGTACCCCGCTTATGATGACGGTGAAAACCATTGGGGTAGCCTCGATAATGCAAACCGCTATTCAGACTTTGATGAGGGAGGCGAGGGGTGTTTTGATAAAGACAATTCCGGTATTTGTGACGAGAGTTACTTAATTCAAGGATCGGTGAATGTGGACAGGTATCCGATGGCTCGGTAATCGTTCATGGCTCGACCTATGTGCACTGCATACTTTTTGCATTTCTGCAGTTCACAGCTAGCAGCATGCTCTTTCTTATGGCCACTTCGGAAAGCAGGCTAAGACCCTTTGCCGATGTCAGACGGCAGGCAAGACGCCTGGCCCTGATGGATAGTTGGCTAAGACTCTTCTTGGCCTTGCTAGCATAGTATGGCGATATATGCTTGATCGTCTTGCTGGCCAATCTTGCCTGTCATGCAGCGGATGTTGCCAAAAATTCGCGGATAAAGCTAAAAATGGTATCTAAATTGGGCCGGCTGCTGCGGTGTCGAATAATTCTCGATGAAGCGGCACTAGATGTTGGTTTCATGCTAGGCCCAGTTAATGCCCCAATGGTCTGCTGCTTGCTGATTTGGTGGAGTTATTCGACACAGCACCGGCTGCCCCAAGCTTCTTTTGGCCGGACCGCTACGTTAAAGGTAGAATTGCTTGAAAGGCTTTCTGTACTCGTCCTGCAGCTCGTATTTTATTATCATCTTATCGGGCATAATTTGAATATCTCTTACGGACTGGGAGAAGAGGTACCAGATAAAGCCTCTGTCGGGGAGCCTGTACCTATCCGGCAAGGTAGTGGTGAACTCAGAAGTGCCCAAGATGTAAGTTCTGAGCATCTCACTTCCCGAGGCAAAGAGGAAGGGAAAGCCAACTTTTTCAATCTCATGCTGGCAGGAGCCCTGCAGGCGCAGGCGCTGGGCCAGGAACTCCAGGTAATCTTCTTTGGTTACCACCAGCTCTCTGTACTCGCTCATTGCAATCACTCTTGATGCTACTTGCAGAGGGTAAGATAAAAGTTATCGTCGGTGATAGTCGGCTAAACTGTCAGCTCGATTCTCTCCTTTTAGCTTGTTTGTACAGCTTTGTTCTGGCTCGAAGAGTGAGAATGAATGTGCTCTCTGGATGCGCAGCTTTCCTGGACACGCTTTTTGCCTGTACAAAACTCCGGGATCGGGGATCCGAGGTCATTGATCTGCATAATCAAGCCCGTGAAGGCCTCGATCTCCTTTTCCAGCACCTTTTGC
Source organism: Methanothrix sp. (assembly GCA_035527135.1). GTDB lineage: Archaea > Halobacteriota > Methanosarcinia > Methanotrichales > Methanotrichaceae > Methanothrix. Next base: position 24,694 of record DATLBD010000061.1, read on the forward strand.
CGCGTAATGTAAATGCTTCGTTCCGATACGACCGTAAGTTCATCCGGGCCTCTGAAAACCAATCTTCTCTTGCCATCCCGCTGTAAGGCTCTATGAATATCTCTATCATGAGCCAGCACCATGCCGGGGATTATCACTCTATCTTTAATATGCTTCAATCCAAGCTTCTCGAAGTCTTCCAGCGTGATCAGATTGCCGATCTCCTTTTCTGTAGCCACCACATTTACCTCGTCTCCCAGTTCTTTGAATATCGAAGATAAGAGGGGATAGGCCACGGAACTGGTAATAATTGTCGCGCTCTTCTCTATGGCCGGAAGCCTTTTTAGCTCCTTCTTATGGTGGGCCAGGGCAAAGGGCGCTCCTGTGAGGGGGTCCCATAGCGGGGTGCCGATAATCCTCATGTCATAGTTTTCGCTGATTTCCGTCGCGATGCGGCGAATATCTTGCACGCCGTAGGGTGTTATGCCTGGCATTACCGGCTCGTTGCCGAATATGAGACCCTGCTCCCGACTATTGGCAAACGACATGAGCATGAGGCCCTTGGCCCCCATGTCTTGCAAATCCCGGCAGGTCTTCTCCAGCTCCAGGCCATCGTTTACTCCGGGAATGAGGACGATCATGGCGTAAAGATCAGATCTCTCGCAGAAGGTTTTAAAATTGCTGAGCACGATATCCGGATGCTTATCATTTACATATTTGCGACGAAGATTTGGATTGGTGGAGAAGATTGAGAAGCTGATCCTCCGCACGCCGGCATCGACTAGAAGCTCTGCTTCATCATCTTTTGTAAATCCTTTTCCGCTGGTGTAATCTAAAAAGACTGGCACCTTACCGCCGCTTACCTTTCTCACTAGATCGAGAATATGCGGGTAGCAGCTTATGTCGCCATTTCCCTTGATGATGATCATCTCTGGAGCAGAAGAGACGCTTTTTTGAGATACCTCGAAGATCAGTTGATCCAGTGGCTTGTAGCCTGGTTCGATCTCTATTACCTCTCTTGAGCAATAATCGCAGCCTTTTTTATAGGGTTTGCATCGCCTGCATCCTGATGGTTCTACTATTTTAACACCTTTAAAATAACAGAAGCTACAGAAACCACTGCAATCCAGACCGGGTCTGCCACCTACATCCACAGTCACTTGCATGGTAACTGATTAGTCATAAGGTAGTTAAATCTTACGTAAAATTGTTCAACTGATTTAAAAATTTTTTAAAAAACTTCATTAATTATTAATAAAATATTTCCCGTTAACCTCAAGGCTTATGGCGTCCTTGGATGTTCTCTCCTTCCCGGCTGCAGTGTGATGCCGCTGTCCAGCAGCTTTCTTGCCAGGCAGAGCTCTGCCAGGCTCATCTGCCCGGGTGCTGTGCTCTGTGTGACAAAGCCGTAGGTAAGGGCCGAGCCGTAGAGGGGAGCTACAGCACGCAAATGCCTGCCCCGCCGACCCATAGCGATCATGCAAAGAGGCATATCTGCGTCCAGCAAAAACTGCAAGATCCTCAAATTATCCCTCAAACTCAGGGGCGTCACGGCGATCTTAGCAATGGCAGCTTTTGTCTTCTTCATTTCCTGGTAGATCCCTGTCAATTCCAATTCAGTCGGCATGCCCTGAAAGTCGTGGTAGGACACTATTACCGGTTTTTTTATCCCGGCAATGGCTTCATCTCTTCGATCAGCCAAAAGCTCCACATCCACGTAGTCAGCATAGCAGGCGGCCTTGACGAGCAGATCGATTCTCTCTCTTTCGCTGCCCTGGAACATTCCACCCTCCGCCTTGAGGCGAGCTGTGGCAATGATCGGCTTGGCTGTGGCATTTCGGACTGCCTTTATGGTTTGGAGGGGATCGTCTCCGGCGAGCAGGTCCAGTCGCAGCTCGATCATATCTGCGTCGCCAGTGGCCAAAACTTCTTTTTCTGCGTCCTTTCCCAGGACGGCTACGATTCGCGAATTGTGATTCATGGTTTGCTGACCGTTTGAGTCTATGAACTTTTAAAGCTATGAACTTTTAAGCCCATTTTCAGCTTATTTTCAACTATTCAAGGCTATGTTCATTGCTCTACAATGCTCTCCTCGATCTTCATGCCGAAATGGCGGGCGCTGTCTTCCAGATGCACCAGCACCTCATCTCCGGCTTTGAGATCGGTCACCGGCCTTGGTGTGCCATCTGAGCCGACCAGCTTTATGGTCTCGGCATTTTGCAGCAGGGTGCTTATCTTCTGGCCAGTCGCCTCGGCCTCGATGAGGATCATGGGCCTCTTCTCGATCTTGGCGCGGCCAACTATGGCCGTTCTGGCAAGGCCCTCCTTGCTGACGATGGTAACCTCGTCTCCCGATTTAAGCTCGGAGAGGTAGCGCGTCTTCTCTCCCACTCGAATGTAAGCGTGCACCGCGCCGGCATTCACCCGGAATGGCCGCGCTGCAACATAGGGGCTGTCCTCAGATTCGCTGTGGACCAGGAAGAAACCTTTGGCCTGGGAGCCGATGAGCATGCCCTCCCCAAAAGACATCATGTTAGCGGTGTCCACGCAGACTCGATCTCCCATGCCCACAGGCTTAACGGCTGTGACTGTGGCTGAAATAAGCTCTACTCTGCCCTTTTCCGACTGCTCGACCGCATCCATGACTCTCTTGATTTCAGAAGGATCGGAGCTGTCCAGCAGCACCCCATCGGCCCCCTTTTCCAAAGTGGCCAGGGCCAGACGTGCCTCTTCTGCCGTCTTGACGCCGCTGATGATCTTGACAGATACGCCCTGCAGTCCAGCAATCATGTTCTCCAGGGGAATGACCTTCCAGTCTGTGCCGATGACGAGAAGATAGTCTACGAGCTTGCCCATCTCCACGGCG
>DATLBD010000062.1:0-8552 GCA_035527135.1 Methanothrix sp.
ACCTGAGTGAGGTTGATCAATGAGCGTGCCATGCGCGGCATGAGCACGCCGGGATGGAAAAAGGGCTTAAGGTGAGGCCGGCGCGCCTCAAAGGAGCCTCTCTCGGTTCGAGCAGCCTCGAGCCCCAGGACTATCTTTCCCGTGGTGATGACGGCCCGCAGCACCATCTCCGGCCTTTTCAGGTCTGCCCTGTAACCACTCTGAAAAAGGATGCGTCCCACCTCATGTTCCACGGCATCTGCCGCGGGCGCAGCATCTTTGATGCGCCGGGCCCTTATCAGATATTTCTTGCGGGGCAGGTCCAGAAGGCTCACAGACTGGGCGAGAGCCTCCAGGTTCGCGTCGCTGATCGCCAGTACCTCGATGATGCGATGAGTCATCGCCAGACGCCGACCCAATAATTGCACATCGAGATTTTCTGCTTCCACTATCAGGCACTGGTCCAGGAAGGCAAGCTCCCTAAAGCCCGAGGAGAAGATCTCTACCAGGGCCAGGGCCTCGCTTCTGGGCAGCGTCTCGTGCTCTCCGGACAGTTCAAAAGCGTAAGTCGTCATCCTCAAAACATTTCTCCAAATAAATTCCAAAAAAATTGCTGCAAGGATGCAAGGCCGCATTGGAATTATCCATTCCAATGCGTTTTGGCATCCTCAGGACAGATTGGCCTCTTCAGGACAGGTAGCTGTTCACATCCTTGTAATTGAACTTCTTAGAGCCCAGGACGTTCTCCAGGAAGTTAAAGAGGGCTCTTCTCACATCATCGGAGAGAAGCGGATACCAGGTGGGGCTGGCCACGACAACTGCCCGGAAGGCGAAGAACGGCGCGATGACCTCCAGCAGCTCTTCGTCGCCCGTCTTTTCCAGGTAATTTTCAAAGAACAACTCGAAGAGGTCTTTCAAGTCTCCAGTCAGGCGCAAGCTCTTTTGAACAGAGTAGAATATGTAGTTCATGGCCAGGGCAGTGATGTCGTCCGCAGCCTCTCCCCACTCACCCCGGCTTCTGTCCAGAACGGAGTAGTCCGTGCCCTCCCGGAACATAATATTCCAGGGGTGGAAGTCGCCGTGCACCTGGCAGAGGCGGCGGGCCTTATCGCGCAGCATCCAGCGCCACTCGACGCAGATCTTCTCGACCTCTCGCAGCTCATCCGGATCCAGGAAGCTGGGATTGTCAGGGTAGTCGTCCAGAATACCGAAGATGCACTCGCCGTCTCCCACGGTCTCTCTGATCTTGCGCAAATAGAGGGGCGGGCAGTCGTTCTTGACGGCGTGAATCTCGGCCAGGTAATCGGAGAGGGCTATGACCCGGTCAAAGTCCAGATCAGTTGCACCCTTCTCTTTTACTCGCTCCAGGTCGAAGAAGTACTCCTTTCCCTCGATCTTCTCCATGAGCAAAAAGTATTCGCGAGCATCTCCCGCTGAGACCAGTTTCCCTTTTTCGGTGAAGTAGCCCACATCGAGGGATGGGACGTGTTTGGGGAGGTTGGCAAAGGTCGAATTCTGCCAGATCATAATTCTGGCTCGGTCTGAGAAGTGGTCGTGGCCAAAGCCATGCTGCACCCGCATGGAGGAGAGCACGGCCGAACCCCTCTTTCCCTTGACTTCGTACTCTACCAGCAGAGGCGATCCGTATCCGAACCCTTTCACGTCCTCTGTGGTGGGTATGGTTTCACCCATCTTCTGGGTACTCAGGAGCGTTAAATCTCGCCCATAAAGACTCTTCAGATACGCTTCCAGATTGCCTTTTTTCAGATCCAAGACCAAGACACCCCTTTATATTTCCCTTAAGTTCCCATCTGCCAGCTATGCAGGTATTTGTCCTGCTCCGCGGTGAGCTTTTCCGTCTCAAGGCCCATGGAGGCCAGCTTCAGCTCCGCCACTCTGCGATCGATCTCCACAGGAACGGCATAGACCTTATTTTCCAGCTTGCGTCCTTGCTCCACTATGTAGCGCACGGCCAATGCTTGGTTGGCAAAGGACATGTCCATGACCTCAGGAGGATGGCCGTAGGCGGCTGCCAGATTGATAAGACGGCCTTCCGCGAGCAGATAGAGCCTGCGGCCGTCTTTGAGTTTATATTCAGCGACATTGTTCTGCACCTCAGCCTTCTCCGTAGCCATCTTCTCCAGGGCAGGAATGTCGATCTCCACATTGAAGTGCCCGCTGTTGGCCAGAACGGCCTGGTCCTTCATCTGCGAAAAGTGCTCCTCTCGAATGACGTTGATGTCGCCGGTCAAAGTGACAAACAGATCTCCCAGGGGCGCTGCCTTGTGCATAGGCATGACTCTATAGCCGTCCATGGCCGCCTCAAGAGCTTTTCTCGGCTCGACCTCAACTACTATTACGTTTGCTCCCAGACCACGGGCGCGCAATGCAAATCCCCGGCCACACCAGCCGTAGCCGACCACGACCACGGTCTTGCCAGCGAAGAGGAAGTTGGTGGCCTGCATGATACCGTGCAAAGTGCTCTGGCCGGTGCCATAGCGGTTGTCGAACATCATCTTGGTCTCGGCATCGTTGACGGCAACGACCGGATAGAGCAGGGCCTTGTCCTTGGCCATGGCCCGCAGGCGCACGACACCGGTGGTGGTCTCCTCGCAGCCACCGAACATCTGCGCGGCCAGCTCCGGATGCTCCTTGTGGATGATGGCGATGGTATCGGCGCCGTCGTCCAGGCTCACATTAGGCTTGAGATCGAGAGCCTTTTTGATGCAGTCGTAGTACTCTTGCTCATTCTCGCCCCGGAAGGCGTAGACGTGCAGCCCTCGCGCGGCCAGCGCTGCCGCTACTTCGTCCTGCGTGGACAGCGGATTGGAACCGGTGACAGCCACCTCAGCGCCGCCAGCCACCAGAGTGGTGATGAGATTGGCAGTCTCTACAGTGACATGCAGACAGGCCACGATGCGCGCGCCCTTGAGAGGCTTTTCCTTCTCAAATTCCTCTTTGATCTTCTCTAATACAGGCATGTGCCTGCGCGCCCATTCGATGCGCTTTTCTCCGGCCTCGGCCAGGCCCAGATCTTTGACTACGCTTTTTTGCAAAATAAATCACCTTGAAATTTATTTAGTTAACCTTGGGAAGAGACCATTTTTAGATACTTAAATCCAACCCATCCAGGGTGCATGCCCGTGGCTCTGGCAGCAATGGCGGATTCCCTGGCCCACCATAAGCATTTTGCACCAGAACCGCCCTGGAAGTCATTGCAGGCAAAAATCATTTGCCCGCCTTACCCGGGATGCAATATCTCCGGGGCAGGAATACTTGAAGGAGATAAAATGTTGATCGCTTTGCCGGATGGCAGCAGAAGAGAGATCGCCGAAGAATGCGCCCGCATAGAAGACATCCTCAAGCAGCTCGGCATAAATCCCGTCGAGGTCATCGTGGCCAAGAACGGCAAGATTGTCTCGGAGGAGGAGACGGCCGGCTGCTCTGACGAGCTGAAGATCGTGCGGTTTGTGCACGGCGGGTAAGAAAAAGAATGCAACTTGAAATGAGCCTTAATCGATTAATACTATCAATCTCAAGCAAGTAATTGATTAATATTTAGATTATTATCTGTGGTTGAGGGTCGTCATGCTGAGTGATGCCGAAAAAAAGAGATACTCCCGCCAGCTCCGTCTCTTCGGAGAGGACGGCCAGGAGAAGCTAAAGAGGACGAGCGTCTTCATAGCAGGAGCTGGCGGCCTGGGCTCTGTCATTTCCCACTACATGGCCGCAGCGGGCTTCGGCAAAATTCGCATCGTAGACTGCGATGTTGTCGAACTGAGCAACCTCAACCGGCAGATACTGCATGCCAACGCAGACGTGGGCCGCCCCAAGGCCCAGTCGGCTTATGAGACCTTAACTGGCATGAACCCAGAGATCGAGGTGGAAGCAGAGGTTCTGACCATTTCCGAGGACAATATCGATCAGCTCCTGCAAGGCACTCACTTGATTATGGATGCTATGGACAACTTCCCCGTTCGATACCTCTTGAACCGGGCAGCTCTAAAAAGAAAGATCCCGCTCTTTCACGGGGCTATCAGCGGCTACCAGGGCCAGGCCACCACCATCATTCCCGGAAAGACGGCGTGCCTCTCGTGTATCTTCCCGCGAGCCCCTCCCGCAGCAACCTTTCCGGCTCTGGGCAGCACCTGCGGTGTGATAGGCTCCATTCAGGTGACGGAAGCCGTGAAGTATGTAACCGGCGCGGGCAAGCTTCTGGAGAACCGCCTCTTGCTCTGGGATGGTCTGAATGCCTGCCTGGACGAGATGGCCTGCGAGCGCAATTCAGCTTGCCGGGACTGCTCTGATCGCGAACATTGATCGCGAGAATTGATCGTGAGTGTTAATAGCAATAATAGTAATATTGTACTTAACCATAATTGAACATCATTATCGAAGACTGGCGATTTAGAGTCGTCAATCAGAGAGAATTAAAATCGGCAATTATAGCCAAGAGATGGAACATATGAGCGAAGGCAAAAAGGCGCTATTGGTGATGGGCTGTCCGGAAGTGCCGGTGCAGATGAGCATGGTAATCTATCTCTCCCATAAGCTGAAAAAGTCCGGCTGGGATGTGACTGTTGCAGGTACGAATGCTGCCGTCAAGCTGCTCAAGGCCGCCGATCCGGAGAGCTATTACGTGCAAAAGACGGTCGATCTGGACAAGCTGATAGCAGATATTGTGGAAAAGAAGATCGACTTTGACATATGTTTTGCCTTCATGCACAGCGATGCCGGCATGACCTACGGGGCAACATTTTGTGCCATCTCCAAAGCCAGGCTATTTGCCGTGGTATTCGGAAAGAATGCTGAAGCTCTGGGGGAGTGCATCGACTATCCTGCCGAGAAGATTGTGGCCAAAGCAACCCACAACCCCAATCCCCTCAAGAACAAGATCGATAAGGTGATTTTGTGAGCTGTATTGAGCAGTTGAAGTACAAGCTTTACCTGGAGCGCACCTCTTTCAAGGAAGCTCGCGAGTACATCGAGAAGAACTCTGAGGAGGTCTACTACGTTGATCCCGGCTACAAGATCTTCAAGGACTACTACATCATCGGCGTGCCGCCGGTAGCTATGGGCGTGCGGGGAACTGAGATGCTCTTCACCTACGTCAAACCCTGTCACGGCACCTTCGTCATGGGAATTGACTCCGAGGAAGAGATCGCCCGGCTGCGGGAAAATGAGAAGAAAAAGATCGAGAAGTCCTTGAAGAAGGGTGGCTTGAAAGATAAGGCCGAATCCGGGCAGGCTCCCATCAGCTATAGCGATATGTGGAAGAAATAATGTTGGTAAAGGTTCTGGCATTTGCCGGCTTTAGGGAAGTCCTGGGAAAAGAGCGAGAATTGTCCCTAAAGGAGTCCGCGACGGTAAAAGAGTTGCTCGATGAGCTGGCCACAGTCGATCCCAGATTTAAAGAGGAGGCCTTTGACGAATCGGGAGCTTTACGCGATTATGTTCTGCTCATGATCAATAAGAAAAGGATCGATTCCAGCCAGGATCTGTCAAGACCACTTCACGAGGGCGACGAGCTGGCCATATTTCCCCCCCTGGCAGGTGGCTGAAGCTCTTGATTGAGATCACAGAAAAGGACTTCTCCCTGGATGAGATGATCAAAAGAGCCAGGAGTAAGGACGCAGGCGCCATTGTCACCTTCCTCGGCACGGTCAGGGACGACGATGGCATCGAGAGGATGGAGGTGGAGGCTTTTCGGGAGGCTGCCCAGGCGGAGCTGGAAGCCATCCGGGAGGTGGCCATGAGCCGCTATTCCCTCAAGTCAGCCGAAGTTGTGCACCGGACGGGCTCGCTTGCTGTGGGCGAGAGCATCGTGGCCATTGTCTGCTCGGCAAGCCACAGGGAGGAGGCTTTCTCTGGTTGCAGATACATAATAGAGGAGCTGAAAAAAAGAGCACCCCTCTGGAAGAAGGAGATGGGGAAAGATGGCGAGCGTTGGGTGGGAAGGACGTGAGTAGACTGGAAAATGAATTTATAGTTATATTTTGTACCACCGGCCCGGGCGAGGCAGAGACAGTGGCCAAAGCGCTCGTGAAGGAGCGGCTGGCCGCCTGTGTGAACATATCTCCAGTTCGATCGTGCTACATTTGGGAGGGCGAGCTCAACACAGACGAAGAGGCGCTACTGATTATCAAGACCATGAGAAGCCAGTTTGAGCCGCTCAAGAAGAGGATTTTAGAGCTGCACAGCAACGCCGTTCCGGAGATCATCGCTCTTCCCATCATCGAAGGCCATCAGCCTTACCTGGACTGGATGGCTCAATCAATCGGTTAACGCTATATTTTTGCAGAACACTATTGCCTGCATGGCCCGAGATCTAAGCGATAGGGACCTGCAGATTTTATTCAAGCTGGTTCCGGAGCTGGAAGCGCTGCAGAAGAAGGGAATTGAGATCGAGTACATGAACATTCTGCCCCCTGTGGCCAATCACCACTCCAGGAGCGTGCAGGAATTCGAGCAGCGCTTGAAAAAGCTCTCTGTCGAGGATATGCGATATCTGGCCGACCTGGTTTTAGATGGGACGGAGAATACCGGCTGCCTTTATCCCGAGTTCGCCGAGGTCTTCTTCACAGTGGCCGGGCAGAAGCTTTCAGAGAGCGTGGCTGACAGCCTCCGGGAGGCGTACGAGTCGGGTGGGGAGTGCGGGGGATAAAATTGTGGTCAGAGCCGGCACAGGGTCCATGAAATCCCAGATCCCCTAATCACCGGATGAGTTCACGTCAGGAGACGGGTACGAGCTTATTCGACAACAGGCACCGGCTCCAATGAAACGCTTATGGTGTGGCCGTCAATCGTTGGGATGGTATGCCCAAGTCGCAGACCCAATGCCACCCAGCCTTCAATGACCCCTATGAGGTCATCTCTGCATTCTTCGATCGTGTCTCCAACGGCAATGACGCCCCGGAGACCTTCTACGGTGGCCATGTAGGTATCGTCTTCCAGGACCTCATATTTGGCGTGCCTCAAAGCCGCTTGAACGTACTCTGCGAACATAGCAATGAGCTATGTGCGCTGAAAGGATTTAACTCTTATTTCGGATCGTACAAGCTGCCGACAAGTGCATTGGCTGGCATTCGGCAAGAGCGCTGGCCTGCCCGACTGGACCAGCTCGTGCGCGTGGGCGGCTGTTGGCCTTGGACAGCCTCCGGTGGCCCCAGGCATGCAAGTGGAGCGGTAGCGAAGAAGGCTGGGCTCGTCAGGGTCAGATGAGTGCGAGCAAGAGCCGTAAGACTCTATATCTTCGCAATGCTTATAGCCTCGCAGGAAGGAGTAAACATCATGGCAGGAGCTGAAAGCAAGAAGCTATCACTTACCGTCGAGGATGATCTCAAGATAGTGGCGGGATCCCTTGAAGGCCTGGCAGAACATCGGGCTGGCAAAGGGAAAAGCTTCGATAGCGTTGATGATCTTAAAGCCTATCTGGAGAAGCTCTGAGGGGCATGGCGTACATCTTACGCCTCACTTCCAGATTTGAGAAGAACTTTCAGCGGCTCACTAAGAAGGATCATGTTTTGCGGGATCGCGTCTATAACAAGCTCTCCGAGATCCGCGATAACCCATTCATCGGTGAGACGCTTAGTCATAACCTGGCTGGCATGATGAGCACCCACGTTGGCAATTGGGTGATTATCTACATAGTTGAGGGCGAAATGATCGTCCTTCTGAACTTCGATCACCATGACCGTGCCTACTTCAGACCGTTCTAGACTTTTGGCAGCGCATGTTGGCAAATAAGCCTTTTTGGCTGCGATCCCAAGCCAGGCCATTGATGCCAGGCTGCGGCCCAAGGCCCGCGGGATGGGGGCGCTTGGGCCCGCTGGGGTTCAGACAGGAGCGATCTTGTTTACCTTATTACTTGTGTCCACAGCATTGCTATTCGTCCATGTGCCAGCGTCCCAATGGTCACGATTTGTCTAATGCGCAAAAATGGGCGCACGAGAGTATGGGCCGGGCGAGGAATGGCGGACAGTGGCGGAATGAACCGCCTGGACGGGCAATGGCTATTTGCAGCAAACATGGCACGCTGCCGAATAATTTAGCGGGAACTCAATGAATTATTACGTGACCAATTTATGGAATATCTCAAATTCAGTAGCTTATTTAAATAAGTGGAAAGAAAATCGCAATTTGGGTGGGAAGTTACTATGACAGTATATCGAGCGTATTTAAAATGCGAAGTATGCGAAGCCATAACGGTGGTTCGGACTCAAATTGGTTATCTTGATCAGCATCCTATTAGAATATGCTGTGGAAGATGTGGGATTTTATTCAATGGTCTTATAGTTATAGATCAAAAAAGGGGTACATATTCTTTGGATTTTTATAACGCTTCGCAAGTGCGAGGGCGGCCGCTGCCAACGCCAGATTTCATTATCGAATCATCAGGCGAATTATTGACAGATAAACTTCAGGCTTATAAAGATTAGGACTTACGCAGTTGAAACTCTAGACAATGAATAATTTGGATTTTTTATATATTCGCTTATGGCCCGACGAATGATTCCCCGCTTAGATTCAAACCAACTTCTTCCCGTCCTAAGTCTTTCTATTTCTAATCTAAG
>DATLBD010000063.1:0-39416 GCA_035527135.1 Methanothrix sp.
TATTAAGTTCTTTCAAAATTGCCACAAGAACCGAATTTGAATGTTGGTGCAAGTTGCACGCACTTAAATCTAGTGTATATCCAGGCCAGAATCGAAGCCCATGATATTTTTATAAATAGGCTTTCGACCTCGAAAGGTCTGATGTTGCGCGATGGATTCTACAGCACTTTTCCCTGTTTAGATGATGCTGGTTAATCGACAGCAGGCAATTGTCGAAGATTCATTCCATAAAGTATGGAACCGTCAGATAGGCAAAAGTGATTTTGGTCTTGTCTAGAAAGGAATGGGAAAAAGAGGAAATCTTCGCATGTTGTACATACTCTCTGCAGTTAAGAGGCGCGAAAACCGGGGGCAATACACCCTCCAGACCCTGACACTCGGCAGGCGGGAGCTTTGCCGCCAGTAATCCTGAGTGGGCTTAGAGACGTTAAGCCCCAAGACCCCCAGCGTGCTTTCATCGCGCCGCTCGGCCTTGATCCCAGGCCAGGCATTTTTCGCGTTTCCTCTGCCCTGAAACTGAAAGGCCAATCTATCCTAGCCCTCTCGGGCGCCCCTTCCGCGCAGCCATTGAATCAACCCCGCCGGAGAATCCTGATTTTGCTGGCGCCTGAATGCTCGCTAGGCATTCGAAAAATCTCTTTCCCAGTTAGCGATTAGCTTCATCCCGCCCTATCCGTGCATTGATTACCCTATCCGACCTCTCCAGTGCCTCGTGCGTTCCCCCGTAGTGCTCCGCAGCGTCCGTCATGATCTGCTTGAAGCCCTCCAGATCCCCAGCGTCCGCCTTTTCGCAAAGCCGCATGCACTCGGCCACAAAGGTCTCGCGAACGACTGCCGCCTTGGGATTCTTCTGAATGGAGGCGTAAAGCTCCGGGTTCTGGTCCAAAATTCGGCCCACGAAGTCGATCATGATCTCGTAGACCGGGGACATGAATTTCCTCGACTTTTCCACATCAAAGTCCAGGGTACGCAGCGCCGCTCCGATGCCGATATAGGCAAAGTGAGTGAGTGCCTGCACCACGGCCATGATCTCGTCGTGCTCCTCCGCATCCAGGATCTCCACATGCGCTCCATCTGACTCAAAGAACGACCGCATGATGGAAAGCCACTTTCCCGTCTTCCCCTCCACAGGCGTAAGAATGATGGTCTGGCCCCGGAGAGTCGGCATGGTGGGCCCGAACATAGGATGCGTCCCCAAAACCTCCACGCCCTTGGGGGCATAGGTCTTCATGGCCTTTACCGGTCCGGACTTGATAGAGGTCACATCCATGATCAGACTGCCGGGATGCATATGAGGCGCGACCTCACGGATGACCGCCGCCGTCTTCTCGATTAGCACGCTGACCAGGACTATGTCGCTCTTCTTCACTTCTGCAATCATGTCCTGAGCATAACGCACCCCCAGGCGCTCGGCTACCTCCACCTTGCCGCTCGGCCCCCAAACCGCCACATCAAAGCTTTTTTCTTTAAAGTAGCGGGCAAACCAGGAACCCGTCTCGCCCGTGCCTCCCAATATCAGTATGCTTACCATTATGCCCTCGCCCCTGCACCTTTTTCCTTCCCTGTCCGCTCAAGCCCGACTTGCATCTCCATCACCCTTCGCTAGCCCGGCTGCATTCTCCCCTTCCACACTCTATTTAGCTCAGATCTGCCTTTCTGACCTTTAGAGCTTCTCGAACCGCCCTTTCCATCACATCCGCTGGAGCCTTTTTGCCAGTCCAGATCTCCAGAGCCTTGGCACCCTGGTAGACCAGCATCATCACCCCATCTATGGCCACTGCACCAGCAGCACGAGCGTCCTTGAGAAGCTCTGTTTCTCGGTTGTAGACGATATCAAAGACAGCCTGGCGGCTTTGCAAGAGCCTGGCCTCCAGCAGCCTGGGGTCACCTTCTCGCATGCCCACAGATGTGCAGTTTATTATTATGTCCGCCTGAGGGACTAGCCTTTCCAGATCGCACAGGCAAAAGCCCATCGCTCCCACCGAGGCGGCCAGCTCCTGGGCCCTCTTTGTGCTGCGGTTCGCGATGGAGATCTCGGCGCCTTCCTGCTCTAAAGTGTAGGCAATGGCCCGCGCCGCGCCTCCCGCGCCAATTATCAGCACGCTCTTGCCCCCGATTTTAACGCCGGCATCCTGCAATGCTAGGAGAGCGCCCCATCCGTCAGTGTTGTAGCCCGCGATTCCCTGCGGGCTGGAGAAGCTTACCGTGTTTACTGCGCCGATGGCCTGGGCGAGCGGATCGGGCTGCAAAAAATCCAGCTCCAGCGCCTTTTCCTTCAAGGGAATGGTCAGATTCAATCCGGCAAAGCCCATGGCCGCGGCACCAAGAAGGGCATCTTCTAGATCCTCCTTGCTTACGCGAAAGGCATGATAGCAGGCCCTTTCATCTAGAGCAGAGAGAGCCGCATTTTGCATGGCCGGAGAGAGGCTGTGCTCAATAGGATCGCCAAAGATCCCGAAGATCTTCATGAGAAGTAATTGCCCTTTATCCCTAAATAATTTACAGGATATGCCAGAGAACTCCGCCTACCAGAGCGCCGAAGGCCGTAGCCACCAGATTCACACCATTATTGCTCAAAACGCCCCGGCTTTGCAGCGTTGCCCCGAGAAGGCTGTCAAAGTTAGTGCCCAAAAATCCGCCAATGGCAGCGATGACGATGCCAAGAGCGCCCGCCATTCCCATGCCCGTGGCTAGAAGACCTATGATGATGGCTCCCGCGAGAGATGCGACTTCGCCTAAAGGCGTCACGCCTCCATCCACGCCCGTCTCAGTCTCTTTAAACGTGGTTATCATGCGGGGTTTGGAGTGGCTGGTCTCGCCAATCTCGCTGGCCAGAGTGTCCCCGTTGGCCGTAGCCACAGAGGCAATGAAGGCAAAGATGAAGACATCGTTGTGGTAAACACCGTAGCAGATGGCCAGAGCAAGAGGCACCAGGCTATTGCTGTAGACGTTCTTGTAGCCGCGCACCCCTCCATGGGACTGAGCTATGCCAAGCCGATGCTTATGGGAATATCCATAGCGAGTAAAAGCACCGCCCAGCAAATAGAAGGCGAGCAGCAGGATAAACCAGGTGAGGCCGGCAAAGAGGATCACCAGCAGGCAGACTATGGTCTCGCTGAGCACTGCATCCGAGTCCGCTGCTTTTGCCCAGTAGGCACCAATCCCCAGGACGAGAGCGAAGATGCAGATGAGCAGAATGCGCTGCAGCTCGGGCAGCGGATAGTCGAAGGAGAAAAGCCACATCACCATGGCGGTGCCGAAGGGTACTGTAAAGTCGCGCTCCTTGGAGGCATGATGCAGAAAGGCTCCGGACAGCCCTCCTAATATGACCAGGAACAGTATCCTCTCTGAGGAGATGCTGCCCCCGGAGATCAGGCTCGCGATGGGATAGCCAAATGCTACATTGATGAGCAGATACATAATGCTGCCTGCCAGGGAATCGAACTTCCTGAAGGCCAGAGGGGCAAAGGTAGAGGCCACAAAGGAGATGGCTATAACATAAAGCGGCAGATTGGTATCAGTGAGAGAAAGCACAGGCCTCATAATGAGTAGCAAAGCAAGAGATGCTGAGAGCAGACGAGTGCCGCGGTCCAGGAGGAATACGACCGCCAGGGGAAGGACGGTGAAGGCCCCAAGGCTTGGCAGCAGCAGGACCATCAATCCGATGGCCATCCTGGCGATATCTTCCCGCTCCATGAAATTACAGGACCATTTTCATCGCAAAAATACTTTGCCTATGGAAAATACATCAAGACGGGACCCATGATTTACCGCCTCTACGAGCATCTCCTGCAAGCCCGAATCGCAAAAAACAATCTGCCCGGCTGTGTGGCCATAGTCCTCAGCTCCGGCGATCTGTTCGAGGATGGTCTGGTGCGCCTTTCCGAGCTGCTGGAATGGAGCCAATCCATTGGCCTTACCTCTCTGGTTCTCTATGTAAACGATGATGAGCCCAAGCTCTGCCCGATGATTGCATCCTTTCTTGCCACGGCTCCCGCCCAAATCAGCTTGCACACCGCAGAGGGGGTAGAGCAAACGGGCACTGGAGGCCCGCTTAAAGTAGTAATATCTCTAGGCTATGGAGGCAAGCGCGAGGTGGCAGAGGCATTCCGAGATCTTCTCCAGGAAGTGGAAACAGGGCAGTTGCATCCCGAGCAGATCGACGAAAAAACTATAGAATCGCATCTACGATTTTCCCAGAAGCCTGACCTGGTGATAAGGGCTGGCGGAAAGAGGCTCAGCGACTTCATGATCTGGCAGGCGGCCTATTCAGAGCTTTATTTTACTGATGTCAACTGGCAAGAGCTGAGAAAGATCGATTTTCTGCGTGCCATCAGGGACTGCCAGCGAAGGGATAGACGCTTCGGCCGCTAGATCTCTTGATCATTCTTAATGCTTTTCCTGTTTGGCAATGCCCCTAACATCAAGGATGCTAAGAAACCGGGACGGAATCATCTCCGAGATGACGATATCATCGTTCACAGTCATCATCTTCACACCGTCCTCTTGCGCCGCTGCGGCATCCGCCTGGATCACTCTGGGGTTGCCGGTGCGAAAAGTCGCCACATGCCAGGCTTTCTCGGGTGTGGTGGATAGATGAACATACCTTTGCGACGCAGACTTGATGCCGATCTCCAGGATCCTGTCCGCCTCCTCTTCACTTGCGCCGTAATAGAGCAAAGGCCGTTTATTTTCCGGATGATCAAGCTCCACATCCACGGAATGGCCATATCTGGCTCTGACTTTATCGTTGGCAATCTCATATCTCTGCTTGGAATCGGACTGTACGAGCGCAATCACCAATTCTTTGCCGGCCCAGCGATGCCTGCTCGCCACCACCTGGCCAAGCTTGGTGAGATCAACCCAACCGCGGGAGTCCATAACCAGGCCCAGATCACCGGGAAAATGCCGAAGACAGCCCGCGACCAGCCGACCCAACTGCTCCGTCTTGGTCTCGTCTAAAAGAAGCTGACCGGCAGAGCCGCACTCACAATGCTCTCCCCTGAAAAATCCGTGTTGAGGGCAACGCTTGATCATCAGTAGAACTCCTTTATCTTAGGGAGCGCCCTTCGAATAGATATATCTGACCGCCGAGGGCCCTTGTCTATTACCTTGTTTACAGTCATTAGTACTGTCTTAGAGTTGCATCTATCTTGAATTGACCGGTCAATAGAATTGGCCCCGCTCTCATAGCAGCTCTCATCTCTTAATTGTCCCGCTACCGCAGGGACGGGATACAGACGGCAGGCGCAGCCGCAAAAAGGCACATTTATGAGAGCTAAGTTGAGGCCGCTCTCGGAAAAGCAAAGTCTCAAATATGTTCGTTCTAAATAAACCCTCATGCCCGAACCGAAGGATGTCGAGAGAAGGATATGCGAGATGCTCGATATGGGCGACAAGGAGCTATTAGCCGAGCTGGATAGGTATTTTCTTCTGTCGGATGAGCGCCACCAAAGGATCAGCAATACCCTGGAGGAGATGATGCTGGAAGTGGATCGGCTCATCTCTCGCATAGACGAGATAGAGGACGAATCGCTCGAAGACGAATATGAAGGTCGAGCACAAGGTGAAATTATTGGATAGCCTACCTGATATTCAAGCTTGCGAGCCTGATTTTCCCTTCAATTTAACCAGAGTGGGAGTGACTGGGGTTAAGAAGCTGGTGAAAGTTGAGCGTGGGAACGATGAAAGGCCCGTAGTTCTCATATCCAATTTTGAGGTCTTCGTTGATCTTCCATCTGACCGCAAAGGAGCCAATCTCTCCCGCAACTTTGAGGTGATAGACGAGGTTTTGGAAGAGGCCATAAACGGCCCTGTCTATGAGATCGAGGAGCTTTGTGGAGAGATTGCCAAGAGACTTCTCTCCCGGCATGAGTACGCCTCCCGGGCGGAAGTGAAGATGAAAAGCGAGTACATCGTGCGCAGACAAACTCCTGTAACAAAAGTCAACTGCCAGGAGGTAGTGGACATCTTTGCCGAGGCAGTTGCCAGGGCCGGCCCCACTGGATACGTGAGAAAGACGGTCGGGGCTGAGGTTTTGGGCATGACTGCCTGTCCCTGCGCTCAGGAGATCATGAAGGAGCAGGTTCGCCAGGAGCTGGCCAAAGTGGGGCTGTCTGAGCAGGTGGCCTCTGAACTCACGGAGCGACTTCCCGTGGCCACACACAACCAGCGCGGCCGGGGCAGCATCTCTGTGGAGGTGCATGACCAGCGCTGCGTTTCCATCGACCGGATTATTAAGATCATTGAAGAGTCCATGAGTTCCAGAGTCTTTGGGCTGTTGAAGCGTCCGGACGAGGCCGTGGTGGTAAAAAGGGCGCACAGCAACCCAAAGTTCGTGGAAGATTGCGTTCGCACCATGGCCCAGAAGGTGGTGGAGGCATTTTCCGATCTTCCCGATGACGCCGCAGTAACCTTAAAGCAGATCAATGAGGAGAGCATTCACCAGCACAATGCATTTGCGGAGAGAACGGCCAAGATGGGCGAGCTGCGAGCGGAATTAGCCAGAGTTAAAGGGACGAATGAATAAGGGACTGAAATGACTGAGATTGAAAAAATTGCCGGTCCTCTCAGAGAGCTGCTCCGCGAGAGGGAGATCATAGCCAGGTGTGAGCTTCTCCTTCGCACCTACGATATTGTTCGATCTGCGAAATTAAGCGACCAGGAGCGAAAAGAGCTGGTCAAGATGGCGGGAGAGAGAATTGTCCCTGGCGTCTTTGCCAGCATCATGAGCAAAGAGCCCATATTCTTCGACCTGCCCAAGCTTGATACTTACACCCAAATTGATGGCCGCATCTTCCATTTCCTGCACACTAAGAGATACAGCAAACAGGACTTCGCCAATGCCAACAGTATGCTTCTCAGATCTCTTCCCGAGCTGAAGATGATCCTGCAGCAGTGTCTGGTGGATCGACTGAAGGAATGCATGGCCGATGCCGGTTATACCCTCGCAGCCGAGAGCCGGCAAGAGCTGACGTTCTCGGCAGAAAAACGCACAGTAAAGGCATTTGCCGTTACAAGCGTAAAATCCCTGGATATAAATAACTACAATCCAGAATCAGGAATTGATTATATTATCCTGGTGCCTAGCAGCGAGACTTTAGAGCCATTTGTGCAGTTTTTCCGGGAGCATGGGCAGGCAACGGAGGATAAAGGTCTTCAGATCTGGATAATGAATTTGGAGAAGGGCACAGTAGATCCTTTTATTGGCTATACCACCGACCTGGATATCTACAATCAGTTTGACAATCCCCGTCTGGCTGAGATGGTGAGAAACAACTGGAGCCAGGGCAATTGTCAATAGCCTACCCGGGCAATCACATTTTTTGGTTATCATCTTAAAGAAAATAATCTGTATTTTTTTAGAATTATAGGGGCGGGCCATTACTCCTATTTAGGTAGGCGAATTTGTGGGTTAGTTATTATTATTATAAACTAATTGGCTCGCTGCTCTCGGAACCCAAAGCAAGTATTAAATAGATAGAGCGCGCTAAACAGAATGGAGAAAGACATAAAGTAGCAAACAAAAAAACAATTGGAGTGGGGTGTATGAAGCATTATCTTGTGTTATTGGTCATGCTATTGGCCATGATTAACGTCGCCTTAGGTGCAGTAGGCGATGTGGGTATTTCGGATACGTCTTCCTCTCTTCAGTCAGAGCAAAGCGTTCTTGCAGGCACAGCCTCCACGGGCACAAATTACCCTTCGTCCGGGCTAGGTGAAAGCTATGCAGAGACTTACGTGCCTTACGATGGGGGCCAATCAAGCTCGACATCATCAAGCCCGATATTGACCTCTGGCCAGGGAGGATATCTAGGGCCGCAAGGCAATTATCCCTCGCAAAACCCGGATTATTCCCTGAGCCAAAAATCCGCTTATCCGGCTCCGCAGATCAGCGGTCCGCTGCGAGAGCAATTGACGGCAGAGGAGCTGGGATTCTCGCGACCGCAAATGGAGAGCTTTACTCCTGATGAGAGCTTGGGCTTCATTTCTGCCACCTTGCCCGGCAATACGGCTCAGTTGGTCTCTGCGCCCGTGCAATCTTCAGTACAATCTTCAATGCAGCCTTCAGTTCAGTCTTCAGTTCAGGCTGCCGTGCCCGGCTCTAGCGTCTGGTATTATCCCGGATCCGTGATTTCCGCCAACAGGTTTTATGTCCAGACCGCCTCCGGCTTTGGAACGGTGGGGGGAGTTAGCTACAAAGGCTATCTGCCCCTCTGGGCGGACATCAAATCAAGTGGCAACTTCTTTGTCTATGAATGGTATCCCGGACAGTCCACCCCCTATGTGCAATGGTGGGGCTGGACGAGCGCGGGCTGGAAAAAGGGCTGGTTTTGTGGAGATGTCCCAGGATGGCACACCCTCTGCTACAACAGTGGTATTTGGTCCAACTACATCTACATCTATGTATACCCCAGTGGAGCTGCCGTATCAGCATCATACGGCTACTCAAATGCTGCGACAAGCATGACCGCAGCATCTATGCCCTCGGGAGCGCCTGTTCCTCCCGATCCAGGTGCCGAAAGGCTTGTTCTGCCTGATTTCAACCAGTATAAGCCGATCACAGACCAATACTCTCAGAGCGGCTACAATTATCCTGTCCATGAGGGGAGTTCCCAACTGGCTGCTTATCCCAGTCAGTTTAATGCTCCCTTTGCATCAAGCGGAACGGGATTAGTCGAAAATCCGGCTATTGCAAGCCCAGCAATTACAGGTCAAGCAATCGCAAATCCAGTCATTGCAAATCCGGCAATGATGAGCTATCCCAATCAAGCTGCATATCCTGGAACGGGAAGCATTCCTGGCAAAGCAAGCTCTTCCACCAAGACCTATGCCACCTGTACCAGCTCCACCATAATTGCAGGCGGCGTTTCCAGCAACTATCCCTGTGAAAAGAGCTGCCCCACCTGCGTCACACCGGTAAGCCAGAGCGCGCCTTGCGGCTACGTTCCACAAAGCTACAAAGCCGTCTATCCCGTGCCGTCTGTATGCAAATGCAACGAGTACTACGTCCAGAGCTGCCCGGGAAGGCTGGCAACTGTGGCAGGCGTATTCAGCGAAGAGTGGCTGCCACTCTGGTCCAAAGTAAGCCGACCGGGTGTGTACTGGTCTTTCGAATGGACGACATGCGACAGCGGACCGGGCCCCTACTGCTCGCCTGAGGTCAAGAACTTCGGCTACAAGAATGTCGGATGGTATCAGACCTGGTTTAAGGCAAATAATCCCGGCTGGCACATCCTGAGCTACCAATGCAATGATTGGTCCAACTACATCTACATCTATGTCTGGCCGGCAGACTAGTTTTGGCAGACCAGTCTTTGCGGCATCTCATCTTTTTTTGGGCGATCGGTTTAAATACAGTGAGCTTGAACGGTGTTCGGATTAATATTATCTCGGAGGATGTTTATTGGCTAGAAGATCACAAAGAAAGGCTGACAGCAGAAAGGCCAAGCAATGGTATAAGGTTGTAAGTCCGGAGATGTTCGGCAGGGCCCCCTTTGGCGAGACAGTCGCAAACGATCCGGAAAGGATTGTAGGAAGGATTATTGAGACCACCCTGGGAGACCTCACCAACAACTTCTCTAAGCAGAACACCAAGCTCAAGTTCAAAGTGGATCGCGTAGCTGGCGATTCGGCATATACGAAGTTCCTGGGCCATGAGATGACCACAGATTATGTGCGCTCCCTGGTCAAGAGAAGGACATCAAGAATCGATGCCATTGTAGACGTAACGACAACGGACGGCTACCAAGTGCGAATCAAGCCCAGCTGCTTCACAGTGAAGAGAGCGCGGGCCAATCAGGTCAAGAGCATAAGAGAGCTCTCCAAGAGGGTTGTCTTAGAAAGGTCGAAGAGCCTGGACTTAAACCAGTTGATCCAGGATGCCGTGGGAGGCAAGATCTCTTTGGAGATCTACAAAGAGGCAAAGGTGATCTATCCCCTCAGGCGCGTGGAAGTACGAAAGACCGAGATTCGGACCGAGCCGAGCATAGTAACGGCAGCACCTTCTCCGGCATCGGAAGTTCCGACAGCCTAATCTTAAGTCTCATACGCCAAATTTAAAGGCAAAACTCTAGCGCCTTTCTTGCTGCAAGGCCAGAAGGGCGCAGATAGAGAATTTTTAAGTAATAGTAGCTGTGCTTTAAAATAAACTTCATTATAAGTTCCAAAATTTCTAAGAGTTTTTTTTGCATTGTCCTGCTGATTTGAGCATTATCCTACTAATTGCTTTTCATTTTCAGCCATCAGATTACAAGAAATAAGAGAATGAAATATATCTATGAAGAACCTCTAACTCAACCATGAAATGGATACTTGCAGTTGCAATATGCCTTGCCATTTTTTGCTCGGGATGTGTGGAGCAGAAGGAAAGCCCCTCCCCAAGTGGCAGCAATGCTGCCGAAAAGAGCGCGGAAAAGTTAACCGTGACCATAACTTCACCCAAATCAGGAGATATCTTGCAGGGGAAAAAAGACGTCAGCTTTGATGCCTTGGTGAGTGAAGGCAAGGCACCGCTCAGCTATCGCTGGAGTTCGAGCATCGATGGAGAACTCTCAACCAGCCGCAAATTTATGCAAAATCCCTCCCGGCTGAGCAAAGGCGGCCATGTGATCATCTTGACGGTCATTGATGCGACCGGAAGCTCTGCTCAGGGTAGCGTCTTGATCGAAGTGATGTAAAAATTAAAATAATATAAAATTGGTTAATTTTAATTTTTTCTAAAAAAATGTGCATAGTATACTAACAGAAACGCTCTACCATAAATACTCAATTTCTATAATGCAGGTGCTCAAAAGGAAAATATAGATATGACTGAGGCATTTGCATTCACTGAGACGGATAGAACCAAGTCCAAATGGGTAGCTAGAGTCTATCATGATTTTGTTATGGAGACAGGCAGATCAAGGACCACTCTGAGAGGCCTCTTCTATTTCGCGCTGCAAAGAGCTGTCTCCGACTATCCTATTTGTGGTGGGTTTGTGGGAGAGATTCGGATTACCAGGCCCTACCACGAGAATGACGGCGAGAAGCTGGCCAAATGGATGAAGAAAGCCCGGACGCTGGGCTACATTCCGGCCGATGCCATATTGGAGGATAAGCCCGGCGAGCATGTCTTCTTGCCGGAAGCAAGCAGCTTCGGCCCCCAATGTATTGAGGTCTGGCTGAATAAATCTGCAACAAGTTCGCTGCTACACCCTGTCTGCGAGAAGCACGCAGTTGCACTGGTCTTTGTCAATGGTAGGGCTTCCCAGGAGGCAATATCTGATCTTTTGCAGCGTTGCAGCTCACCCACTACAATTCTCTGCCTATCCGATCTGAGCCAGGAGAACGCATTTTTTGCCCAAGATCTGGAAGGAGATATCGAAAAATCCCGGCTAAGGGTAAACGGTGTAAAGATAAGGGTCAAAAGCATCGGTCTATCGCCCGAGCAGATTTTAGAGCTGAAGATCCCCATGATCCGGGCAAATAGCAAGACAAAAGAGAATAAAGAATATTTTAAGAAATATCTTAAGTCATTTGCTCTTGACCCTAAGAATATGGGGGAGATTGATGCCCTGGAGGTCTATTATCCTGGCGGAATAGCCACCTTTCTCGATAAAATCCTTTCCGGATTTGCTCATAATCATAATCAGGATATTGAAACTCAGGATCTTGAAACTAATCAAGACAAGAAACATGATGGATGAAACCGCAAGAATGACCGCTTGCGGAGCATCGATGATAAGGCCTCGGCAGCTGTGCATTGCTAGTCTCCTTTGGATTACAGCGCATCGGAAAGCGAGGCTCGACTTGGATGGAGAAGCATTTTGGACGCAAAAGTATTATAATCTCCGCCTGCGGAGCTAAAATGGCATGACAGACGTCCCTGATATTCCCCTGGAGCAGATCCAGCAGCGTGTGGTGGCCATGTGGATGGGCAGCTTCTACGGCAGCAGCGGCTATGTGGCTCGAAAGCTCGGCAAGAAGGGCCTGCGCGAGTTTCAGGACATCGGCGCCCGCCAGGTAGCGGCCACATTCAAGCAATTGGGGCTGGCCGAGCCCAAAGATGTGGCCCTGGCCGTGGCTACCAACGACAAGAACCTCTTTGGAAGCGTGGTGGAGGTGATGGAAGGGGACGGCTTTGTGGAGATCAAACGCCATCGCTGCGGCTTGATGGAAGGGGCCAAGTCCTTTGCCCGCGTGGGGGCCAGCCTGATCGCCAAGGAGCACTGCAAGACCTGTGTGGAAAGCCACTGGCAAAAGGTCTTCTCCGACCTGAAGATGAAGCTAGAAATAGATCATACGGAAGACGGATGCATTATGAGGATCTCCAAGCAATAGATGCTAAGATCGGCAGGTTTCTTATCCGCTCTCCCTGCCCCCAGGATCCTTCCATCCCCTGCGATTTTGGAAAAAGTCCTGAGCCGCTTTTCTACGCTGGAAGCAAAAAAAGAAAAGGCGGGCTTTTCACAGTATCTTTAGCTCACCAGCTACAAAAGACTCTGTCCTCATTCTGGCAAATCCTTTATCAGTCATCACATCGTGGTTGCACTCAATGATCATCTGCACCAGCTTGTCGTTGGCATCATAAGAAAACCAGATTTTGTGGTCCTGCTGATTTGCTTTCTAAAGACAACGCCACTCTCATCCTGCGAAAAATTATTGCTAGAGATGGGGAAAATAAATTTTAAAAAAAGGCGGATGCATTTTTATTCAAACAGATCCGCCTTGCAGAGGATTCCTTGCAGAGATTGATCTTGCTTATTTTGCATTCTCTTCTTCTAAGAGCTGACAATGATCTAGGCAAAGGCTATCTTGATGCAGCTCTGGCCCGAGATTTTACCGCTTTTTTCTTTATGTCCACGGTCTTCTGATTTCTATTAGCGGTCTTCTTCGCTCTGACCTCCTGCGTTTTTTGGACATGGCTGGATACAGTCACTTTGCTCCTTTGCGGAGATGCATGACTGGATACAGTCACTTTGCTCCTTTGCGGAGAAGCATGCCTTGTTCCTATGGCATGTGAATTTGCATTTCCTACCGAGTCTCTTGAGCCTTGGGGGCTATCTGCAGTCACAGAGTTATCCGGAGCCACAGGGGGATCGACTGCCACGGGAGCATCGACTGCCACAGGAGGATCGACTGCCACGGGAGCATCGACTGCCACGGGAGCATCGACGACCACGGGAGGATCGACTGTCACGGGAGCATCGACTGCCACAGGAGGATCGACGACCACAGGAGCATCGACTGCCACGGGAGCATCGACGACCACAGGAGCATCGACTGTCACAGGAGCATCGACGACCACAGGAGCATCGACTGTCACAGGAGGATCGACGACCACGGGAGGATCGACGGCCACAGGAGCATCGACGACCACGGGAGCATCGACGGCCACAGGAGCATCGACGGCCACGGGATCTGCATTCAAAACGTTATCAGTATTTGTCCCATTAGAAGGAAGATCGGCCTGCACACTGCTGCAGGTAGCATTTGCTATTTCCGATTCGTTTCCTTGAGAACAGTTCATCGACTGATTTGTCGGCGTTTGGCCTTTTGCTGTCTCATTTATAGCAAGATCATTTACGGCTATTTCATTTTTACTTGAATTGCCCTCTAGCGTCAGGCTATTCTCGTCGTTGCTTTTTTTTGCCGACTTTGCAGAAGACGAAGAAGATGAAGAGGACGATGAGGATGAACTATGATGTTTTTTAACGGAATAGCTGCTGCCCGATGAGTTGCTTATAGCAATTACCCCTTTTGCAGCCTGACTGGATGGAAGCGAGGCATTATTTTTCGATAGGTTGACGGAATTCGGTTCCTTGTTTTGGCGGCTCAAGTTCTCCAAGGCCAGGGAAGAATTCGCGCCAATAAGAGCGCCAGTACCATTATTTTGCTTCTCGTCACTATCCAGGGCGACCAGATTTAGGCTCTTCTCCTTACCATCTGTCATGGACACTATGCCGTTTTCCGAACCCTTGAGATCGAGGCCGACTAGAGCGCCTTTATGATCCGGGTTCGATGCAAAAGAGACAAGATCAGATATGAGAAATATGGCCAGGCCTGTCATGCATATCAAGGCTAATATCAAGAGAACGCTGATCAGCCTGGGATATTTTTTAATTAATTTTTCGCGAGCCAGACCGTAGTAGGTAATGCTCGACCCCGCAAAGTCCTTCATACATAATCAGATATTTTTTAAAGTTTATAACTTTTACGATTGAGAAAATTTTATTGAGTCATAAACCAGATCGTCCGTTAAGCTTTAAAATTGCTTTTATTTATTCATATATTGCAGGCAGGCTAGTTAGATAAACCCAACAACAGTAACAACAATAATAACACTAATTTCAATAAAAAATATAAAAATATTTTATAGAAATTGCTAATTGTTCATGATAGCGGCAATTATTGTCTATAATATATCCAATTAGCTATCTAAGTGACTACAGGCATCCCTGCCGCTTGCCAGGCAACAATTCCGCCTAAGAGGACAAACGCATCGCGACCGCCATAGACCCTCAGCGTCTGAACGGCAAATGCTGCATTGGTGTCAATAGCGCAATAGACGACAACCTTCTGGCCGGCAGGAATCATGCCCATCTGCGATATCAGATCTGCCAAGGGGATGTTTATTGCTCCTGGAATATGGCTGTTGGCGTATAGCTGTGCCGGCCTGACGTCCACGATGGCCCAGTTCTTATCCGCGCTGGTTTTGTTAAGGAATTCAGCAACGTTCAGTACATAGAAACCATTGTTCATAGCGTCCTTAAGGAAGGAATCTGTCTTAACCACGTAGTCAGATGACAGGCCTTGTCCTGATGAGATCTGGACCGCGGAGATAGATTCTAAGGATGTGGTTTTCTTATTGGAATCATTAAGCGATGAAGTTGCCCAAGGCAGGCCCTTATAGCTGTTTGTATCTGTTTTTTTCTCTTCAAGGATCTGTTTATTCATTAGATCCACTTTGATTTGATCATCTAGCACAGAGCTCTCTTCCTGCGCACATGCTTGAACCAGAAGGCAAGCAAGCGCCATTAAACCGAAAAGTAAATTGCTCGACCTCATTTACAAACACCAGCATTATCACAATAGTCTGCCTCAAGCAGTGACCTGAGGATGATACTTATTAAGATTCTATGGATGCCTCTCCTACTAATAATATCTGGCTGCATTCATGTGCATGAGTTGGATGCTACTGATCTCAAAGCAGTTTCGACCATTCCGGCTCAAGAATATAAATAATCAATATTCCTATATAAAAAATGATGCGGCCTCAATTAATTTATTTGTTAAGTAAATTATATATACTGTTATGTACTTAGCTACCTAACTGAAGGTGAGTGGTATGAAAAAATTGGTCTGTAAAAACTGCGGAGTCGTAAATGTGGTTAGCCTGGAAGCTCTTGCTGAAGATGATGATGAACAATGGCTGCAGTGTACTCTTCCCGAAGGCTTCGAATGGATTTTGCCTGCAGGCAAGATAACGCCCGTCATCGGTGAGCCAATATATGTTTCAGCTATGGGTGAACATCTGTCCTATGATGCATATCTGGATATGTACAACATTGATCCCGAAATAGCTTATACTATGATGAGGGGAAGAATCGGCACGCGAACTGCAACCAAGATAATGAGCAACCAGTCTAAAATAAAGGCATCTTTAGGTTCCAGGATGAGATCTCGGAACTGGCTGAATGAAGATGATTGGACTGCTTGAAACGAAAAGACTTTAATGAGATCTGTGGCTGCCAAGATCCATTAATTATTAAGATCGCTCATCCTGCCCTAAAGGGTAGGATTTCAATTTTATCTGATTGTGATGTGCAGCAACGTCGCCCAAGTTCGAGGCCAAAACTGCCATCCGCGAACATTGGCCCAATTTGGAATTAAAGAACGGCGATTGGCTGCCGATATCAAAGCTATCTTAAGGATCAATTTCGCCGCGAAGCCAAAAAATCGTGCCACTTTCATGAATCCTCAAAAAATTATGTGTTTGCTGGATACCATTTGCTCATCTGCGCAAAATCGTCACGTCATTCAACTTATCTTCCATCTTTCTCAGAAGATTAATCTTCAATACATAATTATGAAGGTTTTTTGTCAAGACTCTTCGCCTAATGAGACTCGAAGAGTGGAAATGATGCAAATAAACAGTTTTCAGAGAGATAGGTTAAAATATGCATATGAGGCAGTCACAATCCTGCATTGCCTATGGCCCGGGTCTTAATCTGGCCCCCGATCTGGGATGCACTGAGGGATGAGGATGAAGGAGAGGCTTGATGAAATCGGCTCACGTCTTCGTGAGCTGAGGGAACTAAATCGGGTATCGTCCGAGGAGATGGCAGCGCACCTTAAAGTGCCTGTGGAGACATACAGCTGCTATGAAGATGGAAAGCTGGATATTCCCGCAAGCATTCTCATTGGCATTGCGCGAAAACTAGACGTTGATACAGGCCTGCTGCTTACTGGCGAAGAGTCCAAGATGAGCATCTTCACTATTACTCGAAAGGGTGAAGCTGTGGAAGTGGAGCGCAGAAAGCAATACCGCTACCAGAGCCTGGCCAGAAAGTTCGCTCATAAAAAAGCTGAGCCCTTTATCGTGACCATCGATCCCAGGAAAGGCAGCCCATCATTCTACAATCATCCGGGCCAGGAGTTTGAATACGTGCTCGAGGGGTCTTTAAAGATCACCATCCACGACAACGATATCGTGCTAAATGTTGGAGACTCCATATTCTTCGATTCGTCTTATGATCACTATATGGAAGCCTTAAACGACAAGCCTGTGAAGCTGCTGGCTGTTGTCATGTAGGAGAAAAGAGAGGAAAGGAAAAATGTCGTCATTATTGCCCAAGTTCGTCTCTCGGGTCGATTACAAATCATACGAGGATTTCAAAGAAAACCTGAAGATCCTGGTTCCCGAGAACTTCAATTTTGCTTATGATATAGTTGATGCCTATGCCGCAGAAAATCCTGAAAAGCGTGCCTTAGTCTGGTGTAATGATCACGGAGATGAGAAGATCATCACCTTCAAAGATCTGAAAATCATGAGCGACAAGGCCGCAAATCTCTTTTATAAATACGGACTAAATAAAGGAGACACTGTCATGCTAACTCTCAAGAGCCGCTGGGAGTTCTGGGTTTGCATGGTGGGCTTAAACAAGATCGGTGCAATCTCTATTCCTTCTACTCATATGCTGAAGGCAAAGGACTTCGTCTATCGCATAAAGAAGGCCGATCTGAAGATGATCATTTGCATCGCAGAGAATGGGGTGCCGGGGGAGATCGATGCCGCGCACCAGCAGCTGGGCAATATTTCTCTGGTCAAAGCCCTGGTGGGGGGTATTGACCAAGAGCGTGAAGGCTGGATCAATTTCAATAAGGAGCTCGAGGAGGGCCCGGCAGATTTCGTCCGCCCGACCGGCGAGCAGGCGACAAAAAATGAGGATATCCTCCTGGGATACTTCACCTCCGGAACGACCGGATACCCAAAAATGGTCAAACATGATCAGATCTATCCCCTGGGCCATATCCTCACTGCCAAGTACTGGCAGAATGTAGAGGATGACGGACTGCACTACACCGTGGCAGATACGGGATGGGCCAAGTGCGCCTGGGGCAAGATCTATGGCCAGTGGATAGCAGGCTCGGCAGTCTTCGTCTACGATTACGATCGATTTGACGCAGGAAAGATGATGGACGAGATGGGCAAGTTTGGGGTGACCACCTTCTGCGCTCCTCCGACCATCTTCAGGTTCATGATCAAGAGCGACATGTCCAGGTACGACTTCTCCCAGCTTAAATATTTAGTCACAGCCGGAGAGCCGCTCAATCCCAGCGTGTATGAGAGTCTCCTCGAGACCACGGGCCTGCGGCTCATGGAAGGATTCGGCCAGACAGAGACTGTGGTCTGCATTGCTAACTATCCCTGGATGAATCCCAAGCCAGGCTCCATGGGCAAGCCTGCACCGGGATTTGATATCATATTGATAGGCAAGAACGACAAAATATGCGAGGCGGGCGAAGAGGGTGAGATCGTCATCAAGACTGATAAGGGAAAGCCCGTCGGCCTTTTCACAGATTACCATTCCGATCCAGATAAGACCCGTAACACCTGGCATGACAATTACTATCATACTGGTGACACCGCCTGGCGAGACGAGGACGGATTCTTCTGGTTCATAGGGAGAACCGATGACATGATCAAGAGCTCTGGCTACCGGGTAGGGCCCTTCGAGGTCGAAAGTGCTCTCATGTCTCATCCCGCTGTAATGGAGGTGGCCATTACCGGTGTGCCTGACCCTATCAGAGGACAGGTGGTAAAGGCAACCGTGGTCCTGACCAAGGGACACACCCCCTCCGAGGAGCTCAAGAAAGAGCTGCAAGATCACGTAAAGAATGTCACGGCCCCCTACAAATATCCGAGAATAGTTGAGTTCGTAGAGGAGCTGCCCAAGACCATAAGCGGAAAGATCCGGCGGGTGGAGATCAGGGACAAAGACAAGCCGTATCCACTGATCAATGCCCTGGAATGCAAGGCCTGCGAGAGGTGCATTGAGGCTTGCCCGGCGAATGTATTGAAGATGGGCGAAGAGCTCAATTCCCGAGGCTATCACTATGTGCTCTATTCAGGGGACGGCTGCATCGGCTGCGGGGCATGCTATTATACCTGTCCTGAGCCGCTGGCCATTGAGGTTCACGTGCCCCAGAAAGAGAAAGCAGAGGAGAACTGAAGATGGCATCTCAATTAATCGATGGAAACAGCGCCGTGATCGTGGGTGCTCTCTATGCAGGCTGTGACTGCTTCTTTGGCTATCCCATCACTCCCGCCAGCGAGATACTGCAGGAAGCTTCTCGCTTTTTCCCGATGGTTGGCCGCAAATTCGTGCAGGCGGAATCGGAAGAGGCGGCAATCAACATGGTCTACGGGGCGGCAACCGCAGGACACCGCGTGCTTGCGGCTTCATCCGGGCCCGGCATGAGCCTGAAGCAGGAGGGAATAAGCTACATTGCGGGGGCAGAGCTTCCCTGCGTCATTGTCGATATCTGCCGGGCGGGGCCGGGTCTGGGTAACATCGGCCCTGAGCAGTCGGACTACAATCAGGCCTGCAAGGGTGGAGGGCATGGCTGCTTTAACAATATAGTTCTGGCACCGGCAAGCGTGCAGGAGATGTGCGACTTTACCCAAAAGGGCTTCGAGCTGGCATTCAAGTACAGAAATCCTGTGGTGATTTTGGCTGACGGGGTGCTGGGGCATATGATTGAGGCTCTGCAGTTTCCAAAAGAGGCGCTTGCGCCTAGCATTGACACCACCTGGGCAGTGGCTGGTCGGGCCGAGACCAGAGGAAACCTGGTAACCTCGATTATGCTCAACTTCGATGAGATGGAGAAGCACAACTACAAGCTGCAGGAAAAATACGAGCGCATAAAAGAAAACGAAGCGGCATGGGAGGGATACCGCCTGGAAGATGCCAGTGTCGTCCTTGTCTCCTACGGTATCAGTAGCAGGATTGCGAGGTCTGCCGTGGATGCCGCCCGAAAGGAAGGCATCAAGGCCGGTCTCTTCCGACCCATCACGCTCTTCCCCTTCCCGGAAAAGGCCGTCCGGGATCTGGCTGAAAGGGGGTGCAAATTCATCTCCGTGGAAATGAGCAACGGACAGATGCTTGAAGACATTCGCCTTGCCAGTGGCTGCAGGCAGGTAGAGCTGGTCTGTCGCTACGGAGGAAGATTGATAGAGCTGGATTCTATCTTGGAGAAGATCAGGGAGGTGGCCTAAAATGGCTGTAAAAGAAAAAGTGATAGGCGGGCATCCCGGCATGTATGCCCAGTTTCCCAGAAAAGGCGGATCTGCCATCACTGCTACCCATTACTGTCCGGGCTGCGGACATGGCATTTTGCATAAACTCATAGGGGAGGCCATGGCGGACCTGGGCATCCAGGACAGGTGCGTTGTGATCAGTCCTGTGGGATGCGCCGTCTTCGCTTACTACTATCTGGACTGCGGCAATGTGCAAGCTGCCCATGGACGTGCTCCGGCCATAGCCACAGGAATTTCCAGAGCCGAGGACAACGCCGTCGTCATCTCTTACCAGGGAGACGGCGATCTGGGGTCCATTGGCCTGAATGAGACCATTCAGGCTGCCAACCGGGGCGAGAAGCTGGCGGTATTCTTCGTCAATAACAGCGTCTACGGCATGACAGGAGGCCAGATGGCGCCCACCACCCTGATAGGGGAGGTCACGGCTACCACGCCGGGCGGGCGCGATCCGCGGGAGCAGGGCTATCCCATCCACATCTGCGAACTGCTGGATACGCTCAAGGCGCCAGTATTCATCGAGCGGGCATCGCTCTCGGACATCGAGCATATAAGAAAAGCACGCCGAGCTGTGCGGAAAGCTCTGGAGATTCAGAGGGACAAAAAGGGCTACGCCTTCGTGGAGCTGCTCTCGCCCTGCCCCACCATCTTGAGGATGGACGTTAAAGGCATTACCAGGTTCATCAATGAGCAGATGGAAAAGGAGTTTCCTTTAAAGAAATTCCGGGACAATTCCGCCGAAGCACAGGCCATAACCAGGCCCGAGAGCGATTACTCCCAGGAATCTCTGGATAGAGCCTTCGGTTGTGAGAGCGGGATTTGCATTGAGTTTCAGAAGGATCCTGAGTTTGTGGCCAAGGGCGTAAAGATTGCTGGCTTTGGTGGGCAGGGTGTGCTGAGCATGGGCCTGGCCTTAGCCCAGGCAGGTTTCGGCTGCGGACGCTATGTATCCTATTATCCCGACTACGGGCCGGAGCAGAGGGGCGGGACCTCGAATTGCTCCGTGATCATCTCCGGCCAGCCAATCGGCTCGCCTGTGGTGGATCATCCTGATGTGCTGGTGGCCTTCAACCGGCCCTCTCTGGAGAAGTTCGCGCCCTCGGTTAAAAAGGGTGGAGTGATTCTCTATGAATCTTTAGCCGGACAGTTCCAGGCACCGGAGGGCGTTAAAGCCATTTCTGTCCCGGCTACGGAGATCGCCACGGAGAAGGGCACATCCCAGGCGGCCAACACGGCCATGTTCGGGGCCTTGATGCAGACAGGAAAACTGGGCTTGCCACGCGAGGCTTACGGCAACGCATTCCGCGTGACCTTTGCCAAGAAGCCGAAGCTCATCCCCAAGAACCTGGAGATTCTGGAAGCAGGAGCACAGGCGGCCATGGTACTGGAGATGGCATCCAGGAAGTAGCCGCCAAAATAATTTTTAGTAAGTCTGCAATCAAGAAGGGGCCAGGAGCAATTGCCGCCAGCGCTCCGGCCTGCAGCTCATAGTTCCTATTTTTGCTGACCCATACCTTTATTACATCGGGAGTGCGGAGGGTCACGAATATCCCAACCTTCAGGGCGTAGAGCAAAATACCGGTATAAAATCTTCACTAATTCTGCTGGCCGGGCCTCAAAAGACTCTAGCCAAAATCTCGTCGGTCTGTTCCTGCGCTTCCTTAGAAGGCTCTACGTTATCTTAATTCTTTTGGAGGACATATATTTCACCTAAGCAATCAAAGATGCCCTATAAGGACATCTAAAGCCCCCGTAGACAGTGTCTCATGTCATAACATATCAGTAGCATATAACGCTACAACAATGCACCACAAAGGCCATTTTTGGCCAAGTCACTTGCGTGCATCCCTCACCACATAGCCGATCTCCATCCTCGCGAGATGGCTCGGGATGCCCAAGCCCTACAGAAGGCCGCCCGTGCATCCGCGGCCCGCCGAGAGGCCCTCAATCGCCAGGCCTGGCTGGAGGTATTGGTTCACATTTATCATTCATCCTGGTGTGGAACCAACCAATAATAGGGCAGAAAGAGCATTGCGACCTCAGGTTGTTTTGAGAAAGATCTTGGGCACGCTACGAAATGATAAAGTAACCTCTATTCATGAGCGAAATCATGACGACTCTGGCAACATGGGGATAGAGAGGATTGGATTGTCTCCAAATGCTAGCGACAAAGCTAGCCAGCTAAACACATTCTCAGGTTTTAGCCATTCTCGCATAAGCAAATCATTCATTTGGGTTTTGCATGCATTCACAGAGTAGATGAACGCAAAACCCAATGTAAAGCGGCTTGCTCCATGAAACACCACCCGGATTGGCAGGCCGAACGGACGCCTTCAAACTCATTACTTTATTCCAGTAACTTCTCAATCTCTTTCTTAAAGTTACCTCTCTCGCTCTTGGCCGTGTACCTGATGTGGATTAGAACGTCCTCGATATCCAGTACAGGAACATTCTCCAATGTGGTCATTAGATCCGGGTTGCTGGAGTGGGGGATCTCCAGGCGCCAGGATGACACAGCCCCCGTGCCCTCGAAGGGGAAGTATCGATCGTCCCAGAAGAAGTTGAGGACGAACATGCCGTCATCCTTCTTGTCGACTCTGGAGATGGCGATCTGCTGGTTTGCCCTCCAGTTCACGCGGAGGGTGTTGGAGTTGGGTTGCTCGGAACTCGAGCCCATTAGATATTCGACGGCGCCGATATCTGGGTCCAGCAAGGTTTTGTTGCCCAGCTGTATGAGAGTCGCGTTGACGGACTCGCACTCGTACTCGTTGGGTTTCGGATTCGAGGTCTTGATGTAGATCTCGATGGACTTGATCACCCTGAAATAGTGTCCTGGATAATCCCTGTCGAAGAGCTCTTCGTTCAGACGGAACTCACATGCCCCGGCGGCGACAAGAAGCAATAGCGATCCGGGGCAGGTCTTCTTCATCGAGATGGTCTTCTCGATCTCCTGGAAGCGGCTGTCCTGATCCAGGTGGGACTTCTCCATCCGGTTCAGCTCAAGCATCAGGGACTCGCCAGCGAGAAGCCCCTTCTTCAGGCTATCCCAGTGGCCGGGGGTGATGTATGTCTCATTCGTTGGCAGCTCGTACTGGAGGGCCTTCTCAGCCGACTTGGCCATGTCGTAGGCGAGCTTGTAGGCCTGGAAGTACAGACTGGATAGCCTGCCGATCATCCAACTGTAGAGCGTCTCATTGGAGAACTTGCTGCGGTAGAAGCGCTCGATCTCTTGGTTCTGCTGGACCGTCTTGCTGTGGATGGCAAGTTCCTGGCTTGCGATCGCAAGCTGAATCTTTGCTCCGACGATCTGTTTTTCAATTTCCTCTAGTTCTTTCTCGGCTAAGCTCTTTTCGAACTCCCAGCCCGCTTTGCGGCGCTTGTATCCGCCCATCTTAGCGGTCATATTGGCGGAGGTGTTCATAGTATCAGCCAATATTGCTAATCCTTCAGAAAATAAACCCAATGGTTTAGATATGTTACTTCCGCCGACTGTCGTTACAACAAAAGGACTAGCTATCCCTGCAGCACCGGTATGAACGTGAGGAATGCCAGCGGTTGCAGCTGAAAGGAATTTAAGGTAAGCTCCAACATTCTTGATATATTGTGCGACCCCAATCAACACCAGTTCTGCGATTTCCTCGCCATTCATATATTCATCAATTCTTGTTTGATACCATTCGATTTTGTATTCCGGACTCTTCTTGCTGATCTCCAGAGCTGCGATCGCCTCTTTAGCCAGACCGATCTCGTTCTCCTTGATGGAAGTCATCAGGTTGAGGGTGACTCTCTCGTGAGTGTTCTGCAGGATCGCTAGCTGTTCGGCATCACGGCTCTCGATGGCTCCCAGCAACGCCGAGCCCAGCTCCATCACATTGGAGGCCATATCTTTTGCCCTTTCCAGCATGAACGAGTATCGGTAATGCGGCACGGGCACGTTCAGCGCGGAGAGGGCACCGCTGATGCTCGCTCCGCCTGCTAACGCCCGGACAAGCTCCATAGGCTCTATCGGGGGTGCAAACAGGGCGAGCTGCCTGGATATTCCCTCAAAGTTCAAGCTGTGCCTGATCTTGAAGAGTCGGTCCTCGACCCGATCCCAGTAGCCTATGAACTTCTCGTTCTCGGGCACGCAGAAGTCGGTAATGATGTTGCTGTGGGGACTGAGTGTAGTCGAATTGCAGTTGCAGGGAAACATCTTCTCAACTGCCGTCAGGAACTCAGAGTCCTCTCTATAATCACATATGAAATCCTCGTAGGTACCGATATCCTGGAACCTCTTGATGGTCTTGACCTTGGGCCTCGGTCCCAGAAGATCGTAGGCCATGATGTAGAGGCCCAGGGCCTCGTTGATGGACTCCCTGGTGTCCTGCATGAAGAGAGAGTCGCCCCAGTCCAGGAGGTTGTCTATGTATTTCATCACCACCGCCTTCTTGTAGGCGGTCATGCGCAGGGCGGCGATGGCGTGGGGATCGAAGGGGTCCTCGCGATAGGCCGCCAGAGCATGCTCATCTGTTAGCAGCGTCCTCAGGCTCTGGAAGTTGTCATCCCTGAAAGGCAGGTATCTCCAGTACCTGTCCTTATCCTTTCCCTGAGCGCCGCCTTCCTCGCTGGCAGTGGGGTTGAAGATATAGTGATACCATTTTTGGGCCTCTTCAAACTTCTGATTGCTGTTGAGCTTGTTGGCGATCAAAAATGGCACGTGGAAGAAGATCTCCTCGAAGTAAAGACGATACGCACCCTGAAAATCGATCTCGTTTGGTATACTATTAATGTCCGGAGGAATTAGCTCCTTATTGGTCCCATACTCCTCCCAGAAGTGCAACTCCTTTGCATGCTGCGACTCTAGACTCAGCAATTTATCTATGCCACCTGTAAACAGGTTTTCACTGAGTTCGTGAACCGCAAAGGTGTTCAGCCGTTCAAACTTGAATGCTTTTGTGGAGCTCTGCGGAAAGTGAAGAGCGGCGTCAACCGGGAGTTCGTAAGATATGGATAAGGGCAGTAGTGAACCTAAGCGATCGGCGGCGCTATAATTCATCTTACATATTTCTGCCATCGTCGGCATTGATAGGGTGTTGCCATCGGAATTGGAAAATTCCGCCTTAACCAGGAACTGCTCATCGCCAACATCTACGATATACCAGCCAGGCTGGTTATTCACATCTGCAAATGATGATTCTGCTCCATCTAAATTCTTCAGTAACCATTTTTGTGGATCAACATCAGTGGTAGGGAGCTTTGCAGGCCGGGCCAGAACCGTCCCCTCCTCCCCTGTGGCAAAATCGTTGATGCTCAGGCCAATTGTATCGGTCAGATGAAACACTGCTTTGGGTAAAGTATCTTGAGAAGCCTGATGGTAACTTAGGTTTAAATCGTAGATATTCTTCTGCTCCTTGGGATCGAGTTT
Organism: Methanothrix sp.; assembly: GCA_035527135.1. Taxonomy (GTDB): domain Archaea; phylum Halobacteriota; class Methanosarcinia; order Methanotrichales; family Methanotrichaceae; genus Methanothrix. Next base: position 25,206 of record DATLBD010000063.1, read on the forward strand.
CAGGTTGAAACTCTTGTCCTTAAGGTTGTTTCTCAAACTGGCAATACGATCTCCGTAAAACAGAATGATGTGTTCTCGTTCTGCAATGCGGTTTAGTAATTCACCATTAAGTATTGGTATGGTGAGATTTAATCCTCTGGATTTTACCAGGGTCATATTTGAGCCAGCTTCTCTGACATTTAGAGGTAGGTAAAATAAGCCCTCTTCCTTTCCTGTCTTCCGGTGATTCAGTTCGTCCCTAATCTTCACTGTATCTCTTGCATGGTTCCAAAGCCTGAATTCGCTCATCTGAGCCGTAAAAGCAGCTGCAACATCCGACTCTTGATTGCCAATTACCAACATTCTCTGCGGGGGCAAATATTGTCCGAAACGTTGTACGGTCAGAGACACCGGGTCGGATATCTCTGCGCCATCTTTGTGCTTGTGCAAAGTTACAGTATAGCAGCCATTATTCTCCTTAAGTGTTATGGCAATGTGCTGCCAGGTATCGTAATCCAGCTCAGTCGACAATTCACCTCCCCAGAGCTGAACCTTTACAGTCATAGCTTTTGATTCCCACTTTGGTGTCCTCTTAATTGCTTCTTCTGCAGCATCACTCACTTCGTTTACCTTGTCCAAAGCAATACTCTCAAGAGTCGCAGCTTCTTTTTCAAGTTGTGCTGCGTCATTTTCGAGTTTTGTTGCATCATCTTCAATGCGTGCTGCTATTTGTTCACGTCGTTCTTTCTCCTCTGGCTTAAGACCTAGTTCTTTCGCAAATTTCCGAGCTTCAATTGCGCTGTTCCGGGTCATAACTGCATTATTTCTGGCCGCAGATGCTTCAGATATTTTCTTCATCGCATTTTGAGCCGCTTTTCTAGCACACTCTGCAAGATCTTTAACCTTAGTGGAATCCACAAAAGTCGCTCCTAAGGCCTTATCTCTTGCCTGACCCGCTTTTTCTACTGCCTCCTGGTATCGTTTATTTTTGACATATTCTTGCGCCTCTTTGATTAAGCCTGCTGTCGCTTTCGCCACGCTGTATGCCGTATTAATCGTTATTTTGTTGGTGGCTATGACATTAAAGTTGCCATTATCGTAATCAATAAGCTTTACGAACTTAACTATGTCATCTTTTTCGATTAAATCTGGCCATCCTTGGTAATTAGCATTTGCAAATTTTGTCCAAAATTCCCATGTGAGTTGACTCATATCGAACTCGGGAATCGACTTGATCAGCTGATTCGACTCATCAATCTGCAGAACCCTTATATCAGTTTCTGCTTTGGGTTGCTGTTGGTCAGCCTTTTCCGTCCTAAGCTCCAACAACTGTTGAGCATACACCCTCTGCCACCTGGGTTCTCTGTACGTCATCTCCATTAATTCGTTCTCGAGTTCTGCATAATTCTGAGGCGGTATCCATTCATTACTGAAATTTAAATATGAGTACTTTACAGCCGTTTTGTAAAGGTCTATCGTCTCCTGCACTCTCTGATCGGTTTCGATATTGAACAGGTAGCCTTCATTATCTATCAGCCACTTTCTCTCTTCCAGATTACTGATTTCTCTATCGCTCAATTCATAGAACAAATCATTGTAAATCTGAAATTGATAAGTAAAAATATAATTATATATAGTTATAAGTGACATAAAATTGATTCTGTCCATCGATTTTAAAAGAACTTTAAACCAAATTAAAGCCACACCGTTTATTTTATCAACAAGTTCAGCTAATTCAGAATCCGGGAACGCACCACCACATATATATTTATTATTAATGGATTTAATTATTCTAAAGCCATTCCCATAAAGGATAAACAAATTCGAAAGGGAAAGCGCATTATGAGCATCCAGAATTCGATCACTAAGCTTTCTGTCTACCGATTTCGTAAGTTTCGTGAACTCTGTCCAGAACAAGAACAATTTTCCGAACGCATAGACAGGCGTTGCGAAATCGGAGTTGATGACCAGGTCGATCTTCTTCCAGGGAAGCCATCGTGCTCCCTTATCATCCTTGATATGCTCTCTCCGGTAGTAGATCTTGGGATTTGTGTTGGTCCGCCCGATCAGGTAAAGAACTTCGTCTCGATCGGTTGGCCTTGCACTCCGATCGTTGGTTACATCGGTATACAGATAGCTTCCAACGACCTTCAGGTTGGCGATCTCAGCGAACTTCTCCAGGTAGTGGGTGAAGGCAGCTTCCGCTGACTCCTGGGTGATGTCGGACTGCATCAGCTCCTGTTCCAGCTCCTCAAAGAGGGGCGTCTTAGTGTCCCTCAACTCGGGCTCTATGTAGTTCTCGGGATAGAGGAAGACTTTGCGGTTGGCCTCCCAGACCCTGTAGTTCTTAACCCATTCCCACTCCTGCATGGGGATGGTGGAAGGATCGACCCCTGGCTCCAGGTTCATCAGACAACGCTGTATGTAGTACTGGAGGGCGGCGGTGCCCTGGACTATTCTTGAGGTCAGCACCTCGCTTCCTACCCGCATGTCCATGAGGAAGTACTCCTGGAAGGCATCAGCACCTTTCTTAAATCTGTTCTGCCGGTATACATCCGTCCGATATACATTCGTCTTGCCGTTCTCTGTCTTAGTCTTCAGATGGAGTGTATAAGGGTTGCAAGGATCATTGTTAGATAGAACTACAATGCCGTCGGCGCTGTTTAAAGTTATCTTAACCTGCTTAGATTCGACCGTTAATGTCTCGCCTGTCTTTTCGGGTGATAATCCTTCCACCCATGACAAGCCTAGATCGTTCTTAAGGAACGCCAGCAATTCTGCATTGCTATTACCAGGAATATCTTTCCAGCTGAAGAGATATTTACCCGCCTCGTCATATACGTTCAGTTTGCCGTTCTCCGTCTTAATCTTCAGATGGAGTGTATAAGGGTTGCAGGGATCATTGGTAGATAGAACTACAATGTCGTCGGCGCTGTTTAAAGTTATCTTAACCTGCTTAGATTCCGGATTCTTGACCGTTAAAGTCTCGCCTGTCTTTTCGGGTGATAATCCTTCCACCCATGACAAGCCTAGATCGTTCTTAAGGAACGCCAGCAATTCTGCATTGCTGTTAACAGGAATATCGTTCCAACAGAAGATATACTTGAACTTCCACTCTAGGTCAAAGATCAGCCCGTTATCAGTGCTTAGAGTTCCCAAAACCTTTGTATCATCAAGAGTTATCTTAACCTGCTTAGATTCCGGATTCTTGACCGTTAAAGTCTCGCCTGTCTTTTCGGGTGATAATCCTTCCACCCATGACAAGCCTAGATCGTTCTTAAGGAACCCCAGCAATTCTGCGTTGCTATTGCAGGGAATATCTTTCCAGCTGAAGAGATATTTACCCGCCTCGTCATATACGTTCAGTTTGCCATTCTCCGGTTTAGTGAATAAATTGCGGGTGCGATTATCATTGGTGGATAGAGTTGTTGCCATACCCTTGGAAGTTATCTTAACCTGCCTTGGGCGATGGTTATCATTAGTGGAAAGGATCGCTTTACCATTTGCGCTATCCAAATATATCGTGATCTGCCTGGGCGTGATCTGACTGGGATTAGTGATCTTAACGACATCCTCCTTGGTTATGGATGCATCTTCCGCCCAATCGAGGCCAAGATCGCTCTTTAGGTACTCCTTCAGCTTTGTCTCATCGATGCCAGGAATATCTTTCCAGCTGAAGAGATATTTACCCGCCTCGTCATATACGTTCAGTTTGCCATTCTCCGGTTTAGTGAATAAATTGCGGGTGCGATTATCTTTGGTGGATAGAGTTGTTGCCATACCCTTGGGAGTTATCTTAACCTGCCTTGGGCGATGGTTATCATTAGTGGAAAGGATCGCTTTACCATTTGCGCTATCCAAGGATATTATGATCTGCCTAGGCGTGATCTGACTGGGATTAGTGATCTTAACAACATACTCCTTGGTTATGGATGCATCTTCCGTCCAATCGAGGCCAAGATCGCTCTTTAGGTACTCCTTCAGCTTTGTCTCATCGATGCCAGGAATGTTCTTGAACCAATTGAGGCACTCATTCTTCAATTCAAAGCTATTAGTAACTGTGATAATATCTCTATCCTTGATAACAGGCGCCCCTTCCACCCAGTCGAGCTTGAGATGGCGACCAAGGAATATCCTAAGCTCTTCACTGCCCATGCTTGGGATGCCATCAGGGCAGAAGATGTACTCCTCCCAATACATGGGGAGTCTCTGCAAGGCTAAATCCAGCAAAGCGTCCCTGCGCTTCTCAGCCAGCTCACCGTAGATCGGCCCGTAAACTTTAGGCCACTCCTCGTCTGTGTATCCGGCCCTCAGTATCTCCAGGAGCCCTAAGGACTGCTTGGAGTAGAAGGCATGCTCGTCTTCTTTCCCCAATGTGGATGTGTCTGCAATCTGCAAGAGGTAGTCTACTCCCACCTGCATGGACCCGGCCAGGTCGAAACATTCCTTAAGATGCCTCAAGCCTTGGATCGTGTTATATTTTGAGATCACGAAGTGCTCAGCTAGAGACTTTATCTGCCGGGGCTCCCAGCCTGCCAGATCATCCAGTGCATTCTCAATTTTTGCAGTATCCTTCAAAGCTAAAAGATCCATCAGCTTGCCCTCGGTGTCTCCAAAGTCTGATTGCAGGCGCTTGAAGAGATGGAGGTTATCTAGATCCCTGAAAGTCGGCTGCGTGAGATTGCTGATGCTGAAGCGATCGGGATCGGAGAGGAGTGTCTTCATCTCAACATCGGCCATCTCGAAGGCGCCTGCCATGTAGACCAGCTTGCTCATCTTGGAGTAGTAGTCCTTTAGCGCATTCGGTAGCTTTGAGTTCGGGTCGCTGAGTTCTATCATCTTTTCAACGAAGAGAGAGGCATCAGGCTCGCCTTTGGTGTCTAGGTAATCAAAGATGACAGATATGATGCCGACTTGGGCATTGAAGATGTTAGCAAGTTCAGATTGTATGGCACTGTATAGATCATCTCTCGATTTCTTCAGAGCAGCATGAACGGCACTTAAAATCGGGTCATATTCCGCCTGTAGGGCTTTCCTATGCTCCAGGATCTCGGTAACCACCCTTGATAACTTATTTATCGTTATCTCATCAGGAGTCTTGCCATCAAAGATAACCATCAAGTTGTCTTTGCCATACTGGGGCTTATCATCCATAACCTTGGGCTTATCAAGCACAATGCCGTTTTTATCGATGAACCCGTGGGATATCAGCCGCTGAATTATCTCATCGCCCAGGCCTGTTTCGGCCTGCTCTAACTCAGCCTTTAAGGGGTCAAACTCCTTGATCCAGTTTTCTTTATCAGGGCTTGCGAAAATGCTCAGCAAGTCTATGAGATCATAATTTTCGGTATATTTGGCGGTCACCGCTCCAATATCTGTAATCAATCCAAGGGGCTGGTAGAGAAGGCTAAAAATATCAGAGGATTGGGCCTGGCTTATTTGATCCAAGGCGAAGGACCCGTTATTGACCAATATGCCGGAGCGTACAGCTTTGTAGAAGTCATCTCTCGATTTCTTCAGAGCAACGCGAACGGTGCGTATGATCTGGTCCTGCAGGGCTTTCCTGATTTGCAGAACCTCGGTAACCCTTGATAGCTTATTTATCGTGGTCGCGTCAGGTGTCTTGCCATCAAAGATAACCATCAAGTTGTCTTTGCCATACTGGGGCTTATCATTCACAGCCTTGGGGTTATCAAGCACAATACCGTTTTCATCGATGAACCCGTGGGATATCAGACGCTGAATTATCTCATCGCCCAGGCCTGTTTTGGCCTTCTCTAACTCGGCCTTTAAGGGATCGAACTCCAGGATCCAGTTCTCTTTATCAGGCTCTGCGAAAATGCTCAGCAAATCCTTGAGATCAAAATTTTCGGTATATTTCGCAGTCACCGCTCCAATGCCTGTAATCAATCCAAGGGTCTTGAGCTTGTCGAAAATATCAGAGGATTGGGCCTGGCTTATTTGATCCGAGGCGAAGGACCCGTTATTGATCAATGTAACGTAGGATTGGCCTGCCAGGTTGACTGCCATAGATTTGATGTTATCCTCGGTGAAGAGAGAGACAGAGACACCTTCCAGATCGATGGGATTATGTGTGAGGTAAGCTAGGTCGGCCACGCTCAATCCTGCCTCACTCGCCCACACCGCCAGATCACAGACCTCAGCCACATCGTGTAGAGAGCCTAGAGAGTCCTTTTTGATCATAGAGAGGAGCTGGAGCAAATCCGTTACACTCAAGCGCAGCATGCCTGCGAGGCCGGATATCTGGTACATCCTCCACAGGTAGGTGCCGTCAATATCGATTGTATTCTCATCGCTTCCGCTGATGTGTTCCACGATGGCATTTAGTTCGTCGTTGGAGACCCGCAGGGCCCCCATGAGCCGCGAGCGTATCTGGCCATCGCGCCTTCGGTCCTTCATCCCAGTCTTATCCCAGCTTATGGGCTCATCCATGAAGTAGTTCCAATACTCAATCACGGAACCCTTAGGATTGAAGATTCTATCGAAGAGAGGAGTCTTGCCATCCTTGCCCACATGGTTTATGCTGTGCCACAGAGCAATCAAGCGATCAATTGGCTGGTTGTATGCTTCTTTGAGTCGTTTGAAGGTTGCTATATCATCCAGAGCGGCTGCATCAAGAGGGATCTCAGGAAGCATTGTTGGCTTGCGCTTCGATGGCTGTAGCTTTGGTCGACGATCTTCCTCCATGCCACCAAGCCTCATGGTTCCGAGCCATAAGGGGTTCTTTCCTGGAGAGAGATCCTCAACAATATCTTTATCATCCTCTCCCAAGGACCAGTATCTCAAAAGTGCCGGGGATACAACCGGCCGTTGGTACATTTGGAATTTAATCTTATTCTTTTCTAAAGCTTCATTCCAGATTCTTACCTCTTTGATCTTTCCATAGAAATGTCGACCGATGCCATCTCTGCCGATATCTCCTCGGAGGATTTTCAGCTCGGAAAAATCCGGCACTTTTGTAGATGGATCGCTGGCTTTGGCTTTAACGCCTTCGCCATCGACGAAAAAGGTGACACGATCTCCAGTGGCATCACTCGCCTTAACACTAACGGCAACATGAATAAACTGACCTTTTGGCAGAGGATTAGAATCTCCTTTGAATTTGGCTGATTGATCTCCCGATTTCAGCCAAAGCTCGAGGTAACCGCTGCTATCAGTACCGAAGATGATTCCATCCCCTATCTCCTTCAGAGTGGTTTTGGGTTCACCTTCCAAATTATTGCTCAGGCTGATAATTGGGCATGCCTTGATCTCAGATAGATTTATCCATGACTCCAGCGTAAACTGGCTCAATGACTCCGGGGTAAACTTGCTCAGATCAGGATTTGCCATTGGGGCGGCCAGATACTGCTTCTCGCCATCGAACTCCAGAGCTTTCTGGCTCAAGGGATGCAGCAGGACGGGATAGTTGGAGTCAACCTGCCATCGCAATGCGTTATTGGAGAGATCGACAATGCTAAAGAGAGCATCATTTTTCGGATAAACCCGAGAGCCAACATCGACCCATTCCTCAAGAGTATAGCTGGAGGACAATAATGTTCCTCCGGTTACCTCCAGGTCATCAAAATATTTGGAGTCCGCTCCCAGGGTTACTACCCCAACTGTGCCGCTCTTTAAGCGGTTGGGGTTGTCATCGTAGGCATCAATCTGGTAACCAAGTGGTTCGGCCTCAGACTCGGGCCAGATCTTGGCCTTAATAATTGTCTTATCTTTGGCATCTTCTACCTCAATCTTGAAGCGATACCAAGTATTGGGATTAGGACTAAACTTAGAATCTACTGTTCCTTTCAATGATTTATCGCTTTGGGGAAAAGCGATATGAAATCCCCGTTTCTCTATATCACCGGCATCATATAATAATCTGTAATATGTAATCAGTTTCGTTTGGTCAGGGAAATAATTGCTCAGGAAGGTAACGCCTATGCCGCCAGTAACGCCTATGCCGCTAAGATTCTGTTTACCAGTATCTCCAATACGCATCTTGCCTGTATATACATAGTTGCTCCAGTTCAAAGCATCTGAGCCGATGTAATGAGAGTGGATGCGAGTCTCATGGCTTTCGGTCCCTAATACCTTTCTGCCGCCCACATCGAAGATATTGAAGAGGCTGCTATCCTCTTTATTGCTATAGTTGGCCTTCGTATCTCTCCAGTTTAATGGGTCCTGACCCTCTGAGTATCTCTCAAAGCTCTCAGAGATGGAGAACTTGCTGAAGACCTTCAGGTCATTAAAGTATTTTGAGCCGCTACCCGAGGCCCAGACACCTACAGTCCCCGATCTAATTCGAATTCTGCTATCATCATAGGCATCGATCTGGAAGGCTTCCGGCATAACGCTTGTCTCAGGCCAAATCTTGGCCTGAATCATCATTTTGCTTTCATCATCCTGGACCTTGATTAGGAAGCGATACCAAGTATTTGGCAGAGGGTTGATGCCGGAATCCGTCTTATCTTTTTCAGGTCCACTGCTCTTGATGCTTTGGACGCCTTTGGGGTGAGCAAAGAGCTTGAAAGTCCCCTGCTCTCCCTCCCGGCACAGTGCGTAGTATTGATCAACTTCTTTCGGCTGACGGCTTAGGAAGGTTACGCCAATGCTGCCATTCGCATCTGAGATGCGCATTCTCCCTTGGTAGAGATAGTTGCTCCAGCTCAAAGCACCTTTATCTTTATCGATGTAGTAAGAGTGAATATTAGAGTCCTTAGAATCGGTTCCAAAGGCGATCTCTCCTCCATCAACGCTGACCCTCTTGAATAAGCCTTCCCTAGGTATTGATTTTATCCGATCCTCTACATCCGACCAGTTTACCGGATGAGATTTCTCGGATTGGTCCTCGAAGTTTTTATCCAGTAAGATAGTATTGGAATTAGGATCCTTTACCTGGAGATCATCAAATTGCCTTTTTCCTTTGCTGGAGCCTGAGGACCATAGTCCAACTGTGCCTTTTCTAATGCGTATATCGCTTTTATCAATTGCATTGAGGGATTCTTTTGGCTCCGGGCTATCCTCCGGCCAGATCTTGGCCAGAATCTCCGTACTGCTTCCAGCATCCTTAACTGTAATTTCGAAGCAATACCAAATGTTTATGTCAGGGATTATAGTGGATTCAATAGTATCTAATCCAGTATTGGGTTGAAGAGTTTCAATATCAGAGGTGTAATCAAATGGGTGAGCAAATAGGCGGAACTTATTATCAGGCCCAGGGAGATGGCCCAAGAGATAGCATTGATCTATGCCCTCAGGATGGCGGCTAAAGAAAGTAACGCCTACGGCAGCGTTTATATCGGTGATGCGCATTCTGCCTGAGTAGCTGTAATTGTTCCATTCTAAGGCTGCAGCATCGCTATAATGCGAATAAATATTGATCAACTGAGGATCGGCATTGTCGGTGACAAGAGCCATTTCTCGCCTTTGCAGGGTGCCGCTATGCGGGTTCCTCTGGGATTCTTTAGGCCAGCCAAAGGCTATCCATTCTTTATCCTTTTCGTATATGTTTAGCTCATCATTTTCCATCTTTGCTATGAATTCATATTTTCTACCGTCATCGATTTCCAGGATCACTTCCGTTTTTTCATCGTTAAGTTCTAGTGAAAGAGAAATTTTTTCGGCATATACTTTGACAGTCTTACCATTATCGATTTTTTCAATTTTTGCAGTTTCTACCCAACCAATACCAAATTTTTTTATTAGAAATTTTCTGAGTATCCCGTTATCCTTTCCTGGAATTTTATCCCAGCTAAACACATTTTCAATCCAGTCCTCACCTTTAACCATAGGCATGTAGGTAACCAAGTCATCTGTGATTTGAGGCGCTAGATAGCAATCCCTGGCAATCCGACCATCTCTGACAATCTGATCAGCGGGTTTGATCGAGTTCCATATGCGTAAATCAGCAATATTCCCAGAAAAGAAGTATTGGTACTCTTTTCCATCCTCCGAGTAGCCATCCTCAAAACGAGTCACGCCCTGCTGGCCGAGTCCTCCTAGATAAGCTATCCCCACGGAGCTTAGCCTGTATCCCTTGCAGACAAAATTATTAGAATTATCGTCTACAGATGTCATTGGCTTTCCGTCAAGATATCCCCTTAACTCGGGTTCTTTAAAAAGAAGTCTTATATCTTCTTCAAATTGAGTGTTATCGCTCTCACTGATCTCCTGCGGGAACTCTTTATGGGTCAAAACAACATGGTGCCAGTCATTGCCGTTAAGCTGAGCTTTTAATACGGATTGAGCAGGGGATTTTTTATTGGAGTTGTTATTCCACTCAAGAACATATACATATGCTTCATGGAGGTATATATTCAATCCCGCCTCTTTATCCCCCTGAGTGAATATTATTTGTTTGCGATCTGAATTGATGGAACTTTCGGGTTTGAACCATAACTCCAGGGTCATTCGCTCATATCTGCCCAGGCCCCAGTTATTGGAATTCTTTATAGCAATAACATCATTATCTCCATCGAATTTTAATATAGTTTCCTTGGCCGATACAGGGAATGTTCTGGGTAGAACTTCCGTAGTAACTGGAATAGGCATATAATCGGCCTGTAGACCTCCCAAATATAGGTCGTTATGGCAACAAGATAAATCCCTAGCCTCCTCTTTTTCAACTTCATTCAAACGCCAGTAACCTACTAGTCCTGGATCCCCTGAAGGAACTGGCCGGTACATGTTTAGCGTAATCTCATCTCTGTTCCTGGCCAGGTTCCATATGCGGATCTCTCTAATGCCACCATGGAAGTAATGGCTAAACAAATCTCTGCCGACATTTATCTCGCCGTTTTTGATCTCCATAGAGACCTGGGTGGGAAGGGAATACTCGCCACTCAGAGTGCCATTGATATACATTTCTAGCTTGGAGGCCTTAGGCTCATGCTTTAAAACGATACATACATGAGTGAGTTTTCGCTGTGGGATAAGAAATCTGTCTTTATCTTGGGGAAGCAACGGCCAGTTTATCTGCAGAGATGGAAAGTTCATCTGCAGAGACAGAAGCCCTTGGTCGTTGGATTCATTGAGTATCTTTAGGGCAACTTTGGGCTTCTCATAATCATCGCTCAAGCAGATAATACAACTTTCCTTCATTTCATCAATGCTGATCCAGGCCTCTATAGAGATTTCCCGCGTCTCGGCGATATCTACCCCGCGCGCTTCCAGGTATTGATCTACTCCATTGAATTTGAGGTGGGAATCTTCTTCCCAGATGGGCAGAGGATCTAGGATCAGGTCTCGATATACCCATTTTGGCTGAGTGATGACATTATCTCCGCCTTCTGTAAGAGGCCAGTAGCCTATGAGATCCACCTCATTGCCAGTGAACCTGTTGGATCTATCCTCTTTGATGGCTGTAGAATCCCTGGCAATTTTCCAGATTCTAACATCCTTAATGCAACCGTCGAAATATTCGTCAAAGAGATCTCTACCGATGTTAAAATCGATACATCTACCTGATTTGACATCAGAAAAAGGAGTTTTTAAAGCGGTCTTGGCATCAAGCCTTCCATCGATGTAGATGCTTGCTTCATCATTTCCTACAACCAGGGCTATATGGGAAAAAGTACCCAGAGGCAACGAGCTATTGCTCTCCACAGATTTGGGCTCAGATTCTTCTTGACGCTCTATATAGAAAAACAGCTTATTAGATGAATTAACCTCCAGAAGGATGCGATCATTTGATGGGTTGAGGTCAGCAAGAATCCCCATGATCACATTTTTTCTGGATCTATCTGGACATACCCAGGCCTCTATAGTGAACTGGTCTAGCTTAAACAGATCCAGTTCGGTATTGTGGCATACAAGAGGCCAATAGCCTATGAGATCTTTCTCCTTATCTGTGAACCTGCGGAATCTATCTTCCTTGATGGCCACAGCATCCCTGGCAATCGTCCAGATTCTAACATCCTTAATGCAACCGTCGAAATATTCATCGAAGAGATCTCTACCGATGTTAAAATCAATACACTTGCTTGATTTAATCTCGGAAAAAGGAGTTATCAAAGCATTCTCGGAGTCAAGCTTTCCATTGATATAGATGCTCGCTTTGCCATTTCCTACGACCAGGGCTATATGAGTGAAGGAACCAAGAGACAACGAGCTATTGCTCTCTAGTTTAAACAACTCTACGAATTTAGACTCAGAATTATCTTGCCGTCCTATATAGAAAGACAGCTTATTGGAGGGATCAACCTCCAGAAGGATTTGGTCCCGAGATGGGCTGCAGTCAGCGAACAAATCAATGACTACATTCTTCCTGGAGCTATTTGGACATACCCAGGCCTCTAAAGTGAACTGGCCTAAATTGGGCAGATCCAGTTCGGCATTATGGCATGTTACATAGTTATGACATGCTACATAGTCCTTGATTCCATCAAACTTGAGAACCTTCTCTGGGGCATATGGCTCATATAAAGAGCGCAAAGCCCAATCCAGGTCTGTGAATGACCAGCCCAGCTTATGAGATAGCTTGAGGAAACGGTATATCCTATCCAGCTTCTTAGGGCTGAGGTTGAGCAGCTTTTCATAACCACAGCTTTCGTCCTGAGATATGGATAGAGGCTTCAGCCCATTATCGGCGCTATTGATAAAGAAGAGCCTTGAGAGCCGTGCATTCACCTCGTGTCGGTCTAGATTTTGGAATAGAAGCTCATTCAGCCCTGCTCGTGTCAGTCTTGTCTGCTCCAGGAAAACCTCCACGTTATCCAGGCCATCTATGCCAGTCAGAGGAACATCGCCGTAGAATCGCGAAATATCCCCAGGTGAAGATATCTCAGAGGCTATTAGTTCGAGGTCTTTTGGAGCTAATTCTAAATCCTTCTCACTAAATGGATGCGCCTCAAAGGGCTTGGCAAAAGTATTATAGATTTGATACAGGCTAGTATTATACCGCTTTAAGTAGCTCCTGATTTCCTCTAATGGCCTATTAAAAGGAAGGGATTGAGGAAAGATGGCATCTCTGGCTTCTAGATAAGCATCGCTATGGTATTCATTGTAGATAAAGGACTCCAGCAATTCGTTTACTAGGTCTATCTGGGGTATCATTTCATTGGAATTGGCGCAATCCAGGCGGATCTTATAGAGGTCAGGCCTCCTATACATTAATGTGGTAGGATCCATTGTGTCTTTGGCAAGAGAAATATAGGTATTATCAAACCTCATGAGATCGGCGAAATAAGCAGCCGGACCGAAGATTGATCGGCAGTGGTCGCAGCTTATATAATCAAGGCTGCCGAACAATCTATCGTACTCGGGGATAGATTTAAGATAGTCCAGAAATTCTTCCGGCAGATTGTTGAATATGGTTTGGCTATAATAGGGAGAAACGGCATCCTTGATATTTGCCCATATCAGAGCGGCATTTTCCTGAATATTAAAAGCCATTCTATAGATCTTCCTGGCCTCTCTTGATCCTCCTTCAAGCTTGCCAGCATACTCCCGCACAAAGGTCTCTTCCCCATTAGAGGCCGTAGGGTATCTGGAAAGTATTTTTGTTGCAGAGCTTAACTCAGGATAAGATCTTTTGAACCTATCGAGCGATTCATATAGCGATTTACAGATGCCGTTTTCTTCTTTTGTCATGCTACAATCCCCCGCCTTGATTAAAATTTTATCGAGTTAAACATATTGCCTAAATTATCGATACCCATCCATTCTTAATGCGTTCTTCTTTACTAAGTTAAGTCACTTCGAGGATTGCTTTTTAAGCTCTAGATTACCTATTTTTCCTAGATGTTTAGCTAAAACAGATACAATCACAATTTGAAGTTAAGACCTTTAAATATTTAAATTATTACTAATTTGAAGTTAAGACCTTTAAATATTTAAATTATTACTATTATCATTAGCTTTACCCCTCTCACCCCTTCGAGGGCACGGGAGCCATCTCATCCTGGAGGCTGGAGATACCCCTGGCCAACAACCCTGATCTCGTAGTTAATAACCTTCTCGATATCGATGATGTGCGAATTCACATCAGATACACCGCGAAGAGCGAGCGGGGACGCTTCAAGGCTGAGGTAGAAAAGCTGCTCAAATCGGGGACTTAGGAGAGCGAAGAGAACTGGCCCAGATCAAGTCCACCAGTCAGGGCTTTTGAGGCCCGATTCATCGGGCTACACCTAATCTTTTTTTCCTTCTTGTTCTCCACATAATTTTTTATGAGTAAATCCGAGCTTACAGAAGTTTTTTTATCTGCAGATCCAGAAGCGCAAATGGCAC
>DATLBD010000064.1:0-24408 GCA_035527135.1 Methanothrix sp.
TGAAGCCAGAACATCATCGATACGCAGGATGAGGCAGGCGGCATCAGTTGCCGACAAAATGGCCTGAATCTTGACACGCAAAGGCTCGACAATCCCCTGCTTGAGCATGTCCTGGATCTCGCCAGTGTAGGCGTTGAGGCCCGCATTCTTGTCCGCTCCGTGCTTATTCTTCAGTTCGATAACCTTGTCGATGGCATCAAAGCCGGCATTCTCGGCCAGAGTCTTGGGCACGATCTCCACCGCCTCGGCGAACTTGGTGACGGCCAGTTGCTCGCGGCCTTTTAAAGTGGCGGCATATTCTCGCAGGCGCAGAGCAAGCTCAATCTCAGGGGCTCCGCCGCCCGCCACCAGCTTGCCGTCCTCCACCACATCGGCCACGGCGTGAAGTGCATCGTCCAGGGCTCTCTCCAGGCCGTTTAAGACCTGCTGAGTGCCGCCTCGCAGCAGAAGGGTTGCAGAATGATTCTTGGTGCCGGTGATAAAGGTCATGATGCCGCTTCCCACGCGCTTCTCCTCTACCAGGGCGGCTGTGCCCAGATCGCTGGGACTAAGCTCATCCAGGCCCGTGACGATGTTAGCTCCAGTAGCTTTTGCCAGCTTATCCAGGTCCTTCTTGATGACCCGCCGCAAGGCGAGAACTCCGGCATTGGCCAGGTGATGCTGGGCCAGATCGTCGATGCCCTTTTGGCAGAAGACCACTGTGGCGCCGCTGGCAATAACTTTGTCCGCAGCCTCTTTTATCCTCATCTTCTCATGCTCCATGAATTGCTGGAACTGAGTGGATGAAGTGATCTGCACCTCGGTCTTGGTCTCGGTGTCCTTGGATTCGATAGCTGTGGAGAGAAGGGCAATTTTGGCATTCACAACCTTGCGGGGCATATTCTGGTGGACGATCTCTTTATCGATTACTATGCCTTCAATGATCTGTGAATCCAGGGTGCTCTCGCCGACCTTCTTTTCCACATTAACCCTGTCCATGTCAAAGCTCTTCTTGCCGTTATAGGTTTCAATGGCATTGAGGACCAGGTCGACTGCATAACTGGCCATCTTGTTATCCGGGGAATCGGCCAGCTTGCCGGTCATGGCCGTCTCTGCGATCTTCTCCAGGAGGGCGCGATCATTTTCCGGAGCTTCGACGGCTATAGACTTGACAATCTGCACGGCCTTTTCCGCAGCCAGTCTGTACCCCTGCACAATCATGGTGGGGTGAACCTTCTGGTCCAAGAGGACCTCGGCTTTCTTGAGCAGCTCGCCAGCCAGGACGGCTACGGTGGTAGTGCCATCGCCTACCTCCTTATCCTGGGTCTTGGCGGCCTCGATCAACATTTTGGCCGCGGGGTGCTGCACATCCATCTCCTTTAAAATAGTCACGCCGTCATTGGTAATGGTAACGTCTCCAATGGAGTCGACCAGCAATTTGTCCATGCCCATGGGGCCCATGGTGCTCCTCACCGCATTGGCCACGGCGCGGGCAGCCATGATGTTATTCGAGATAGCATCTCTTCCCGACTCTCTGCGGGTGTCCTTTAAAATGATAATTGGCGTTCCGCCCATTCCTGCCATTTGATAATCCTCCCGTAATTGCTTATTTGCGAGCTTATTTGCTAATTCTCAGGTTCACAGTATTTGATCTTCTATAAAACTGTTTCCCTAGGATACAGCAGCATACGATTGCTCGAGACTAGCATGATGAGGCTCAAGACAATGCCAGCAACTATAAGTACAGGAAGATCATGATACGTCTGCTAACACAATCAGAGGAATTAAAAATGGTAGATGGAACAGTTAAGTTTTTCAACAGAGTAAAGAACTTTGGATTCATAGCAGGCGACGATGGCAAGGACTATTTTGTCCATGTAACAGGCCTGAAGCCCGGTGTCACAATCGATGAAGGTGACAAGGTAAGCTTCGAGGTCATTGAGGGCGAGAAAGGCCCCAAGGCGGACAAAGTTGATAAGCAGTAAACACTTGCAATTAAGTATAATAAAGATAGGATAGGTGGCCGCGAGGCTTTTCTATCATATTTCCCTATTATCATCTGGATTATGGGAACATAATCAGATTTTACTATTTTTGTGTTTTTGCATATTTTGTGTGATATATTTTAGATTGCTCTACCTTGGTATACTGTTATGCAAATTTTGCCGCCATCAATGAATTACATTAGCCAAAGCGATTAATATGACCGATAGTCATAGCCTTCTTGCCTAGAAATGCCATCATAAATTTTCGCAGCGGCTGCATTCTCGCCTAAAGCCAAGCAATCTTTTAATACAATTTCTCGTCATGCCCATCGACTTCTCCGATCCATCCGATGTCGCCCGCCACGATCGCATGGTCGCCTTTGTGGAATAGATGCTCGATCCACACAGGCATCTCGCTTTGCTCGGCAATGAATGATCACGAAAAAGAATCCGGAAGAGCACCATGCCAAGAGACCGCACGGCAAGACAAACATCGGGATCAAGCCCGCTATTTTAGGTGAGACTTAGCCGGCTGCCGGCCTGCCCTCCTTTCGGGCAGTATCAGGGATAGAGCGATGGAAGAGGCCAGCATGAAGACTATTACACCCAAAGCAACGATTGCCGGGATCTCAATCAGCCCGGAGACCAGCATCTTGGCTCCAATGAAAATGAGGATGAAGGTGATGCCCTGATTTAAGTAACGGAACATGACCATGCATCCGGCCAGGGCGAAGTAGAGGGCACGCAGCCCCAGGATGGAAAAAATATTGGATGTGTAAACGATGGTGGGATTGAGCGTGATTCCAAGGATGGCCGGAACGGAGTCGACGGCAAAAAGTATGTCTGAGGTCTCAATCACCAGCATTACTATGAAAAGAGGCGTCACGAAGCGCTTGCCGCCTTTAGTAATTATGAAATTACCCTCTCCGTATTCATCTGTAGTGGGCAAGAGCCTCTTGCAGAGCCTAAAGACCGGATTTCTTCCCACATCCATGGGCTCCTCGTCCTTATGCAGCGCCAATTTCAGGCCGCTTGCGAGGAGAAAAGCGCCGAAAAGATAAACTATCCAGTGGAAGTTATCAATCAGCTCTATGCCGGCCACAATGAATATGCCCCGCATCACTAAAGCGGCAATGATGCCCCAGAAGAGGACTTTATATTGATGAATGGCTGGCACCTTGAAATAGGTGAATATCAGCAGAAAGACGAAGAGGTTGTCAAAGCTGAGCGTTCTTTCCACCAGGTAGCCGGCCGCAAATTCGATAGCCTGATCTGTCCCCATCCAGAGGTAGACGAGCAGGTTAAAGGCAGCCGCCACAGCCAGCCAGATGCAGCTCCAGATCAGAGCCTCTTTAATGCTTACCTCATGAGATTTGCGATGAAAGACACCCAGGTCCAGGGCGAACAAAATAATAATCACAACCCCAAAAACGACCCAGAGCAATGCCTCATGGCTTACCAAATTTTTTATCCTCCAATGATCCAGCCGGCGAGAAAATTCCCCAACTTTGGGAGCGCATTTTCCTGGGCGAGATTAGTACCACTATCTTCTACCCTGCTACAAGAACTTTTCTCTACAAATGCCGTGTATTCTTTTCAAAGTGTATCGGCAAATGCAGATGACGCGAACGCAGAGAGCAGGAAAGACAGGCCGATCAGCAAGAATACGACACCTGCAACTCTTGTAATCACGCGGCGATCGATCCTGCTGGAAAGATACTTTCCCAGAAAAATGGCCATCACAGATAGCACCAAGAGTGCGATCATGACTCCGATGAAAACCATCTGGGGATTGTACTCCGTGGCAAAGAGGGCAGAAGCAATTTGGGTTTTGTCTCCCCACTCAGACAGAAAGATCATAGTGAAGCCCGACATAAAGGCACTCTTTGCGGAGAGGTTGCTTGGCCCTACATCGTCCCCATCTCCCTTCAGGATCAATATTCCGAAGAGAATGAACACTACGCCTGAGACAATCTTTACCAGATGGTCAGGAATTACGTTAGTCACCCAGGAGCCCACCAGGATGGCAAATCCATCCGTCAGCAAAAAGGCCAGCATCACGCCCAAAAGAAGGCGAACATATTCCTGAGTCCGGGAAGAGAGGAGTAGGATAGAAAGCTGAGTCTTGTCTCCCATCTCAGCCAGCCCGACGGCCAGCAGCGGAATTATGATCTCATCCAGTGCGATTTAAAACACCTTTTCCAGATAGGGCTTCGTTCGTTGCAGTTAATAGCATTAATAAATTCAGTACTATTTTTTTTGATATGATTTTTTAAAATGGTTTTGAGATAATTCTTGAAATGATTTTTCAATACGATTTCTTGACATACTCGCTAAAAGGTATTCATATTTCCGGCATGATTGTGGCGTTCGATTACCTTCCCCAGAAGGGGTCCTTCTTGCGCTTTATCTCCAGGAATTGATCAAATACCTCGCGCTCGTCCTCAGCCAGCTTCGGCTTCAGCTCCAGCTCCACAATGCGGGCATGCTTCTCCGGAATGTTGACATATAGGATATCGCCCTCATGGATCTGGCGGCCTACCGTAGGGCCGTCGATGGATATGGCGACCTCTTTTCCCACGGTCGCAGACCCGACGTTTTCATTCCTCGCTTGGATTCCCTTAATCTCGCCTACATTGGCGCCGTCTTCTCGCATCAGATTGACCTGAGTTCTGATCACGCCGCCTATGATCTGCACGCCTACGATGGCCGGCCTGGACTGGCGGAATACACAGTCTGGCAAAAGACGCACTGCTCCAGGCCGAATGACCGCCTCAAGCCGCTCCTGCTCTATGCGCATCTTCTGCTCATCCATCCACTGCTCATAGTTCTCCAGAATGGTGTAGATGATATCGCTGCTAAATACAGGCACATTGGTCTTCTGAATCTCGCTGATGGCATCAGGCAAGATTTCCACATTAAAGGCCAAGATCGCAGAGAGCAGGGGGTCTCTTATAGCTGCGGCCCGGATCACATCCCTCCGGGAAATGGGCCCTACATCTGCATGGTGAATGGCTATGTTCTTGGCCTTCAGCTCGCCCACCAGCGCTTCCAGCGAACCGATGGTATCTGCTTTCAAAATCACGCCCTCGCTCTCAGTATCAACGCGCACCGCCTCGAGCTCCGATTTCAGCTCCTGGGAAAGGGCATCTATCTCTTCTGCAGATGTCACTACGCGAATGGTTGATCCCGCCAGAGCGTTTTCCAATTTGGGAGCTGCGACCTTCACCCCAGAAGCTGCCACCACATGCTTTACCGGCAGAAATCTCTCATCGCTTCTGATCTCAGTCAGAGGCTTGGGCTTGAGCAGGGCTCTTATCTTTGTGACGATTGGCTCATGGGCCGTGCCCACAATTACCGTATCGCCCGAGTTGAATTCGCCGTTGTAGAGTATGACGTCTAAAGTCGTACCCAGGCCCTTCTCCTCTTTTACCTCTAAGATTGTGCCGACACCAGGTCCAGTTGCGGTGAGCTTCAGATTATCCTTCAAAAATCTCTGCGCCAGCCCCACCAATACCATGAGAAGATCGGGCACACCTTCTCCTGTGATGGCACTGATGGGCACAATTCCAATCGTTCTGGTGAAGTCGGCGATTCGATCATACCTGTCCCCATCAAGTCCATGCTTATAGAGCTCTCCCACCAGCTCGTAGATCCTTGTATCCAGCACCTCGGTTACTCTTTCATTTTGCGCCTTGATGCTCTTCGCAAAGGGAGAGTTGGCTACGGCATGCCAGCCGCCGATGCGATCCATCTTGTTGGCGGCGACGACAAATGGGGTCTTAAAGCGCTTGAGAATGGTCAGCGACTCGATGGTCTGAGGCTGGAAGCCCTCGTTTACATCCACAATCAGCACGGCCAGATCGGCCAGAGAGCCACCTCTACTTCGCATAGAGGTAAAGGCATGATGCCCCGGTGTGTCGATGAACAGCAGCCCGGGAATCTGCATCTCCTTGCCGAAATGCGATCCACAGAACTCCTGGACCACATTCAGCGGAACCTCCGTGGCTCCAATGTGCTGAGTGATCAGCCCAGCTTCGCCCTTGGCAACAGCCGTTCCCCTAATCTTGTCTAAAAGAGAGGTCTTGCCGTGGTCCACATGCCCCATCACCACTACTATGGGTGTTCTGAGGTTGGACTCTTCGCCCTTCGCTTTACTGGCTTTTTTGGACTTCTGTTGCATACCGGTCGCTTCTCTGAGTTGTAAGTCTAAAAAATACTTTTTATTTTTTGAGAATTTAAAGGCTCCTATGGGGAGGGCAGAAATGGTTTCTGCCCGATCTCACTCGTAGAGCCATGTTTCATCGATTCGCTTATAGGCCACCAGTTCGGATGCGCTGAAATGTAGCGCTATCTCGCGAGCCGCGGATGCGGCTGAATCCGAGCCGTGCACCACATTTCGCCCGGTTTCAATGGCCAGATCCCCTCGAATAGTTCCAGGGACGGCATCCACCGGATTGGTAGCGCCATTCATCTTCCTCATGGCCGCAATAGCGCCCCGGCCCTCAACCACCATAGAGACGGAGGGACCGGCGGTTATGAAATCCACCAGATCCTGGTAAAACTTCTTGCCCACGTGCTCAGCGTAGTGCTCCTTGGCCTTCTCCACCGGCATCACAGCGAGCTTCATAGCCACGATCTTGAAGCCCTTCACCTCTATGCGCTGCAGTATCTTGCCAATGAGACCGCGCTGCACTCCATCGGGCTTTACCATGATGAAGGTCCGTTCTATTTCCGCCAGGCCTTATGCCCCCTTTCTAGCCCACTTGATTCTTCTCGTTACACGGCCAAGGGCAACGTTATTCTCGCACTTTGATGAGCAAAAGTAAAAGGTCGTGCCGTCTTTTTTGGCATAGAGCTTACCTGTGCCCGGCTCGATGGTCTTATTGCAAAAAGAACATTTTCTCTCTTCCATCTTTCTTCACCTGCTGGTAAGCTTCTTGGCTTCTCTGGCAGTCTCCAGCAGCATCAGGACATCGCCCATGCGGATGGGTCCCATGCAGTTCCTGGTGATAATGCGGCCCTTGTTGTTGCCCTCCAGGATACGACACTTGATCTGCGTAGCCTCGCCATGCATGCCAGTAACCCCGATGACCTCGATGACCTCTGCTGGTATGCCGTTATCATCCTCCATCGAATATCACCTACTTTAAAGCGGCTACTTTCTGGACAATTTCGTCAAGCAGCTCTTTTCCCTTTCCAGGTTCCACGATTGCCGCAGCGGCACTCTTTACGCCAAGGCCGGCAGCTGCACCAAGCTCGCTCTGCTTCTTGACATAGATGTAAGGTGTTTTCTTCTCTTCGCAAAGAGCTGGAATATGTGCCACAATCTCAGGAGGTACAACATCTTCGCCGACAATAACCAGGCGAGCCACACCGCGCTCGATGGCCTTGGTGGCCTCGTTGGTTCCCTTCTTAATTCTGCCTGTATCACGGGCCATTTCGAGGGCCTCAAGAGACTTGGTGGCCAGCTCTGCTGGAACATCAAACCTTACGAATATTGGTCTTGCCATAATTTAATCTCCTTCCGGGCAGCTTGCCCATCATCATTCATCGCAAAAGCGCCTAAACGTGTTAGACGGTTCAGATAGATCAGCCATTAGCTCCATATGTAAAAAGGTTGCGCTACGGCCCAAGAAGAGCCATCAGCACATTCTGCAGACTTTCCCCGGACACAAATCCGGATATTTCTATGTCGGAGCCCTTTGTGGAATAGCTGAGATTGTTTTTCGTGGCGATTTCCCCAACCTTGCTGATCACACTTGCCTGGGGCTGCAGATACCTGGCGCTTAGATAAGAGCCTTCTTCCGGGCTTTTTGCTGCTTTTAAACTCAGGTAAAACTCTTTGTATTCGCCAGAGAGGGGCATGCCCCTGCCACCGCTACCAAGTGCTGCTACCTGCAGGTCCACTTGCTCATCATTGATAAGAGTGAAGTTCTCGGAAGACAAGCCTCCGTCGATCACATCTATGACCTGCCGCACAGAGTCCTGCGTCCCGAAGAGAACGGGCTTTCCGAGAACGGTTACGTAATCGTTTCCTCCCGGAATCATCATGTAACCCTGATATGGTATGACCAGGCTATTGTAGCCCACCCGATAGGGCATAATCCAGTGAAACTCCGTCCAGGTGCCATTGAAATTGACATTAGCCATCTTTTCAATCTTGGTGCTGTAAAGCTGGCTCCCGTAGTTCAAGCCCAGGGACTGGGGAATGGCAGCACGAGCGGCATCCGTCAGATTCTGCGACGCACTCAGGTTGATCCAGTACGCCATGACGGTGCTCTCCGGGGACATCTGCAGGACATCCTTTAGTCCCTCGAAGTTCCAATCCACTAAGCTGCCCTGCACCCCAAAGGTCTGCAAAGAGTCGCCGCCCGATGGCACAACAACGGCCTCGTCCTGGTTGGTGCCCATCATCACGAAACTTGCAAAACCGGAAAGTACCATGACAACGCCTACTAAGATAGCAAAAGCCTTCGAATTCATCCGCGCCTATGTCTAGAGACCAATTATTTAACTTTTCTCTGAGGGCCAGAGAAGTTCGTCCTGAACATAGTTTCTTTTCAGGCGAAGAGCGATCTGTGCCTTCTCCAGTTCGCGACCCAGGTAGCCGGCATGGTCCAAACGACTGACCAAATCCCTCTCGATGAGAGTATTGAGGATATCGCGAGCGTTCTTTCCGGCCACAGTTATGCTGCCGTTTTGAGCCAGAATCAATCCCCGAGAGAGGAATATTCTGAAGCTTCCTCTACTATCAGGCTCATATTTGCGACATTCTTTCGCTTCCACGAACTTTTCGGGCATGTCTTCTTCAGGCAAGCGTCGCTTCTCCTTCAAAATGAGAAGATCAAGGCCCAGGTCCTTGGGAGGCGCCCGGCGCTTTTGGGCCAACAGCATCATTCTCGAGGCCAGGGAAAGTTCATGCACGCTTCCCATTGCTTTGGCACTAAACTCCGGTGTGAAGAGGATGGAGGCGCCAATCTCCGCACCCAGGGCGGCCAAAAGGGCATTGACACCAGCGGTATCGGCATCCATTAGCTCTGTCACATTACCCGCTCCAAAGAAGAGAGGAATATCGGGATGATCCTGGCAAAAGAGCAGGTACCTTTGCAGTGAAAAGGCCAGTCCCTGCAAAGGCGGGTCGAGAACTGGATCGGCTATAACGGATATTCCATTCTCCTGAGCCCGTAACAGGTTCTCCTCCAAACTGATGGGTCCGGGGCCGGGAATAATCACGGCAGGCACACCCGCCCTGGCCACCGCCTCGCCTACCAGAGGAAGATTGCTGCCGTTTAAACTGAGCAGCAGATCGGCCCCGGCCTGCAAGCCTGCCTGGATCAGCTCGGGCCTGATGGTATCAATGCTTATGGGAAGATTTGTGACCTTTCGAGCTGTTTGCAGCGCTGCTTTCACCTGATCTGGACGGGCATCAAGAGGAATGCCCAGGTCGATCATATCCGCACCCTGCTCTTCATAGTAGCGAATTTTTTCGGCCAGTGATGAGGGGCTATAATGCGTGGCATCGACTATCTCCGCCAGGACCTTCATGCGAGAGCTGCCCCCGATCTTGACGCCCCTTATCTGCTGTGGTGCATAGGCCCGGGCCTCCAGTCTCTCTACCAGATCGAGAGCGTCCGCCCTCATATTTTCTTCTAAGAATAGACATGCAGGAACGGTGCGGGAGAGCTCTATTTCCCCCCTATCAAGGTGACGTAGCACTATTCCCAGGTCTGCTGCGTGCTTGGGCCCCAGGCGGATTTTGGTGCCGAGGCCACGCTCCACGTCTCGAAAATCAGCAGTTATGGCGCCGGGAATCAAGATGAGGTCGTAGCCCTGGGCCGCAGCGGAAAGCAGCATCTGCGGGGTTATGAAGGCGGCTACATCTACATCCATCACCAGCACGTCAGCTTCCCCGGCAAAAGCTCTGACCTGGCTTTCGGCCAGCTTGCCCGTTACCAGGAGGACTTTCATGGCAGATGTATTGTCATTTCCCGTATTAGACTCCCTCGCAAATTAGTACGGGAGGGTGAATGTTCTTAGCGCGCGTCGCAGAACCTCACCTCATCCACATCCAGCATAAGGGGCGTGCCTGGCTCAAAGTTGGTGATTTTTCTCACTTTTCCTACGCCCACAAGTTGCAGTTGTACTCTTGCCGCCTGAGCCTCACGCTCTTCATAGTAGTCCTCGCTGGATTGAACCGTGCGATGGGTAATGGTTTGCAGAGCTCTTATGCCGGCGATGAGGCCCCCGGTTCCAGGGACTATATCCGGGGCGCTGGACTCTGTGAGGAATATCCGATCTCCCGGCTGAACATTGAGAAGCGCAAAGAAGTTGTTGGGGCTTCTGATCTCTACTGTCCTGACTCTAGCAGCAGTAAGCTCCTTCATCATATGCCTTGCCAATCCCGTTAGTGCTATGTAGATCATGAGGCATCACCCGTACATTGGGAATTCTTTGGGCAGCTGACTTTGCTGTTCCTCGGGAGAAGCCGCTTTCATCTGCTGGGCCAGTTGCGTCATCTGCACCTCAATCTGCTCCGCCTGTTCGGAGAGCTTGGCCGTGCTTACCCCCAAATCGTAGATCTTATTGAGCACCTCGATAGTGGCTATGGCCGCCCTTGGATCGGGTTCTGCCGATGCAGTCTCGCCCAAAAGGCAGATAGCAGGCATTTTTTTTATGCGGCACTCGTTCATGATGCTGCCGGTAATACCGGTAATTGTCCCCAGCTCAAAGACCTCTGCCTTGTCCTTTATCTTATCGAGCAATTCTTTCTGGCTTACTGCGCCAAAGACCCTGTGCTCCTCGCCCATCACCGTTATGCCTGCTAGACAGATCATCTCTCGAGCGCCTATGGACCCTGCCCAGGACACGATCTCCTTTCCAATCTCATAAGAGGCCAGGGGATGTACGGGAATGTCGGCGGTGAGAATTATGACGCCTTTGGCCGCATCCTCATAAATGCGAACCGGCATGTTCACCACTCCACCCAGCAGAACGGCCAGTGGCGGGAAGTACTTGGAACTCATGGCTCCGAGATAGGTCATCTTCAGTTCGTTGACGATGTACTGGCTAGCGATGTTGCCTACCAGGCCGATTCCTGGGAATCCCTCTATCAATATGGGGTTCTTGACGGAGGGCTCCTTCTCAAGGATGACCTGGACGATTTCCTTATCCATGCAAAATTATTAGGCATTTATCTGAGATAAGAGCATCGCTTCTAAAGGAGGATCATTGCGGTGTGCCGACCCAATCTATGAAAAGAATTTATTAATATTATAACAAAAATTATGACAAAAACTTTTGGACGCGCAATAGACGAATTCGGCAATTAAGATTTCACAAGTCGGGCAAGCTTTTTAAGGATGCAATCCTGCTAAGGAAATACATAGCAGCAAATGAAAATATGCAATCGTGGTCTAAATGGCAAAGCAATACAGAGAGGTTATTGATCAGGCAAAGACTGAAGGCAGAACCTACCTGATGGAGCATGAGAGCAAAGCCGTTCTGGAAAGCCTGGGCATTACCACCACAGGAGCCAAAGTGGTAAAGTCCGAGGACGAAGCTGTAGAGATCTTCCAATCCCTGGCCGGTCCCGTGGCCATGAAGGTGCTCTCCCCGGATGTCGTCCATAAATCCGATGCAGGCGGAGTTAAGCTCAATTTAAAAGATGGAAATGAAGTGAGAGCAGCCTACCGGGAAATCACCCAGTCATTCCTGGACAAAAAGGTCACAGGCATCTCTGTGCAGAAGATGGCCCGACAGGGTGTGGAGGCCATCGTGGGTGTGACCAATGATGCCACCTTCGGGCCAATATTGATGTTTGGTCTTGGTGGAGTCTTTGTAGAGGTTTTAAAGGATGTCTCCTTCCGTTCCATTCCCATCTCTGCCTCCGATGCAAAAGACATGATAGAGGAGATTAAAGGCTATGCTCTTTTGCGAGGATATCGCGGCTACTCTTCCGATATTGAGGCGCTCGAGAAGTTGTTGATGGCCATATCCGACTTTGTAATGGAAAACCCAGACATATCGGAGATGGATATCAATCCCGTGTTCCTCTATCCGGATGGCTACATGGTGGTTGATGCCCGCATAATCCTAGGAGAGCCAAGGCCAAAGCCCCTGGCACCCGTCAAGCAGGACTTGCATGACCTGTTTTATCCCGGGAGCATTGCCGTCATTGGAGCCTCAGGCACGCCGGGAAAACTGGGCTGGAACGTCTTTACCAATCTCGTCAGCCATAATTTCAAGGGAAAGCTCTATCCTATCAATCCCAAGGCCGATGAGATTCATGGCTGCAAAGCCTATCCCTGCATCAGCGCCGTACCCGAGCCGGTGGATGTGGCCATCATTCTTGTCTCGGCTGGTATAACACCGGATGTGGTAGAGGAGTGCTGCAAATGTGGTGTGCGCTACATCGTGGTCGAGTCGGCAGGCTTTGCTGAACTTGGCGAGGACGGCAAGAAGATTGAGATGATGATGAAGGGTATTGCCGACAGGTACGGCGTCCGGCTGCTTGGCCCCAACTGCTCCGGCATCATTAACACCCACTGCAGCATGGTTCAATCCATTGGCATTGTGGATGCCCTGAGCATGGGTAATATCGGCCTGGTCTCGCAGGCCGGTGTGTGCGCAGCTGGAATGCTCTGGGGGCTTCGCCACATCATGGATTTCGGCATAATCGCCACCATCGGAAACAAGCTGGACATCAACGAGACCGATATCATGGAGGCGGTAAGCAAAGACGAGAACATCAATGTCATCTGCATGTATCTCGAGTCCGTGAAAGGCGGACGGCGTTTCATAGACGCGGCCCGTCGCATCACCTTGGAAAAGCCTATAGTCGTCCTCAAGTCCGGCCGCACCGAGGCCGGCAAGAAGGCGGTGGCATCCCACACGGCGTCCTTAGCAGGCAACGACGAAATCTTCAGCTCCGTCTTCCGCCAGTCCGGGATCATCAGAGCCCGCGATTATGAGCACATGTTCAACCTGGCCCGTGCCATCTCCAAGCAGCCCCTGCCGGACAGGGAAGGTGTATTCATAATAACCTATGCAGGCTCGCTGGGGGTTATCGCCGCCGACGCCATCACAGATAACGGCATGCGCCTTGCCGAACTTGAGCCGCCCTTAAAGGAGCGGCTGAAGAGGCTGCTGCCCGATTATGTCTGCGGCATGAATCCCGTGGACTACACCTTCAGCCAGGATGCCGAGACAGTAAAGAGGACCATCGAGATCGGTGTGGACAGCCAGGACGTGGGAAGCTTTATCGTCGTCTTGCAGGCAGAGATCCTGGACAGCTACGTGGACACACTCAAGAATATCGACTACAAGGGCAAACCCATCATCGCCTGCGTGGCTGGAAAGGAGTTTGCTCAGCCCGATGTCATTAAAATGGAAAATGCCGGCATTCCCGTCTTATCCACGCCCGAACAAGTTGCGGACGCCCTGGGCATCATGTACCGCCACCACAAGAGGGTCAGCAAGAAAAGGTCTCAGGAATAAAGCCCAAGCCCCGAATTGGGCCTGTCCAGGAAATATATCGCTTTCCTGGACTTCTGCTCCTTTGGCAGGGACTTCACCTATATTTTTGCGGTGATTATTGGCAAAAACGAGCGTTCTGCCATTCAAGGCACCTCGTAATTGGATGCACAGCAGCTTTTGATCATATTCTTCTCCAGCTCATCGTAATAGGCATCCACCTGGCAAGAGCATTCCGTCATATTGGAGGAGATATTAAAGCACGGCGACGGCTTCCACTCACCCCAATATCCCTCTACGGATGTGGCATTAAAGATACTGGTGGCATTGATCTTGCTGTCCGCACCGCCGTCCACTGCCGGGCAACAGGGCAGAGGCTGATAGTAGGTCTCAAAGGTGGTGCAGTTGCTGGCCTCAAGTATGCTTTCCTGGTAAGCGGCCCTGACGCTTACGACATTCGTATAGTATTCGCGCTCCCCATCCACTTTGGCCATCATCTTTATGGTCAGCATTCTGCCGATATCAAGAGTGGGGATGGTCCAGTTAATTATCTGGCCGTTCGCTTTCGCTCTGATGCTGGAGTTGATGAAGAGGAGCCCTTCCGGAAGATAATCGGTTACATCCAGGGGCCTCAGCATTTTATTGCCGTCGTTGCTAACATTGATCAGAAAGAGGACCGTTTCCTCATCCTGCATGATTGCCTTTTTACTGATATTCACATGAGGATATAGATGCCGGGGCGTGGTGTAGACGCTTATCGCCGTATCTATCTGATAGCTTCCCACAAATGTCTCGTCGAGATCGAGGCTTTGCCCTCTTGCCAATCGCATATTGAGGCTTCCATTGAACTTACCCAGAAGTGAAAGAGAGGATTTCTCCATCAGGGCCTCCTTATCAACGGTCGTGGCATAGAGTATCTTTTCGCTAATAACAAGATCCTTCTCTGCATCTTTGGTCCAAAGCCCCTCATTCCATAAATTCGCATAGCTGAGGTTTTGCGAGCCCGCCCTGAGAAGAACAGGCGCATAAAGCATTCTTGTGTATTTGTCGACTGAACCAAGCTGGGATGATTCCTCCGAAGAGTAGTAACCGCTGCCCGACTCATAGGACCTCTGCAGCCCATTGACCCTTTTATCGGATGAGACAAATCCTTTGCCAATGCCTGATTTGGAGAATTTGACGCTCTCCCCGTAAGAGTCCAGCACCTCATGCACCCGGAAGCTGCCGTGATAGTTCTCATCTATCTCCTGGACGACAGCTGAGCTGTTAGATGCATGCTTTTTATAGCTTATCTGAGCCATGCCGGAGCTGAAATCTGCCTCCGATTTATAAACAGTCTGGTTCATATCTACCAAAAAGGAGCTGTTCTTGTTCAGGGTATCTGTGTATAGATATTTTTCACTGACGCAGTCGCCTAAGATCCTATTATCAAGGCTGGTCCTATCCGACCACAACGAATCGTAATTAAGGTCCCTATTTCCCGGCAGGAGAAAGGCTGTCCTCCGATATTTGGCAAACAGCTCCTTTTCCAGGCTAATGCTCTTATTCTCTTGATGCAGGCTGCTCTTTGCCTCCTCTTTGTAGTAACCGCTTCCATGCTCCAGACTGGAAATAATGGTGCCGGTGGTGCCAAGAATAGTGACGGTTGAATAAGAGGTGACAGGATATGAATATATATCATATGTTCCATTTATTTCCGCCCGATTTATGAGAGAGTCTTTCTTTTCTTCTGTGGAAAATCCTTTCCGGACATAAGCATAGCCATCGCCTTGCACCAGAGAGGTCTCATAAAAATTCGCCTTCGCTTTCTTAGGGATCTGTACTATTATTTTGATGGTCCTCGATTCATTTTCTCCTAGAGTTCCAACGATCCAGGTCAGTTTATTGCCGCTCTTATCACTGTAAGGAGGAGACGCACTGATGAAATCCACCTCAGGAAGAAAGTCGGTGACATTCACATCATAGGCGGGTGATGATTGAGAATTTCCGTAATTAATAGTGTAAGTTATATTATCTTCCCGGTTGTAAGCGCTCTTATCTGCCGTCTTTAGGATCCAAAGGGAGTGAATCACAGTCGTCTCTAATGTCGCTTCCTTCCCTTCGAACTGAGTGGAGTTTATTCTATACGTATTGATAATTTTAGAAGCATTCTTGGGGATAGCATCCTTTACCTTCACCGTTATGGTTATTGTGCCCCAGTCTCCCGGATCAAGGTCTCCCCGGCGCCACCAGCAATAGTGTCCAAAGCTGCCGTTGATCAAAGATGGACTGGCCTTTGAATCAACCAGATCAACGTATTGGTCCATCCAATCATGAATCGTCACATTGGTCTGCTTTATCGAACCCTCATTTCGATACATTATGGTATAGGTCAGGTACTCGCCAGGCGGCACGAGATCTGCAGAAGCGCTCTTGGTAATATTCAATACGTTACCAGCCACAGTGGTATTGATAACACTAATTGCCATGGAGTCTTCCCGGCTCGTGAGCTCCACCTGATTGGTTATTTCCGATCCGGGGACGGCAAGAGCACTGACCTTAGCCTGAATCTGTATCCTGCCGGACTCCCCCCTCTTGAGGTCTCCCAGGGACCATTGATCTACTGTACCATCGTCTGGAGCAGGATCAGACCACAAGAATGTGATACTGCGGTTGTAAGTCTCCTTGAGCACAACATCATGGGCATCTGCACCATCAATATTCTGATAAACGATGGAATAGTTCAGGAGGCCGCCTGGACTGGCCGGTTCCGGCTGTGCGATCTTGGTCACATGTAAGTTGGGCTTGGGCAAGAAGACCTCTAAAGTGAAGGAATCCGAATCGTATACCTCATTTCCCTCGAGGGTTTTGGCAGCTACCGTGACAATATTCTTAAGGAAATATCGCTCCTCAAAGGTCCGGTATCCTGGAGTAATTTTATACTCCTTGCCTATGATATTTCCAAATCGATCAAAAACCAGGACGAGTGTATCTCCCGACTTATAATCAATGATAGTAAATGTCTTAAAATCCTTATAAGGCATGTTATATTCTATTTTGAGATATTCTTTCGACGATGGCGGAGGATAGTAGATCTCTTCGCTCAGTAAAATGCCGAGAAAATCATATTGCATAGTGAAAACGGTACCAGTGAGCGGATCTACGAGAATTATTTTATTTAATCTCCCGTTTGCGTCAACCACCTTGCTCAAGACTTCTCCGGTAACCATATTGCTGTAGTTGTAATAGGTATAATTCCCACCCCCTAAAACCCCATGAGTTATGTCCAAGCGGGCAGCTCTCTCATCAAATAGAGCTACGGAAAGCCGTAGATTGGCCATCATGATCTCCAGCCGGTCCTTTATCTCCAGGGGCCCTCTCATCAGCTTTGCTATCTGCGAGGAGCTGCTCTCACTGGCCATGGTGTGAAGCTTTGCATAGTCTGAAGGATCGGTTACGATATAACTGCACTCATACCACCAGGATTCATTCGGATCCAGCAGGCCGTTGCCGTTATCCCCCTTCACGTAAACCGGCAGACAATCCGGCCCCCAGTTTGGCTTATCCGTGATATTCAATTCCTTTAATGGCAGAAGACCCTCATTGGTCACATTATAGGTGTATGTTACGGTATCTCCTATGAAAACAGGTGCCGTGAATTTGCAGTCCTTTTTAATAGCAATTTTAGCCAACACCGCCGGAATGACCAGAAGCTGAATGCTATCATTATAACATTTTTTGCAGCCATAATTATTAGTAAGCGTTAGAGAAATAACTTCATTCTTAGGCGAGTCTACAATGGGTGCAGTCCAGCGAAAAGATCGGCTGCTACTGCTGGCAGGGCTGCCGTCAGACGCGTTCCAATGCAAGGCGGCATCTTCCTGAGACAGGTTCCGAGCAGAAACCGTGTACGTGTGCCCAGAGAGCACCTCTTTTTCCAGAGCGGATGCAACTAGAACAGAATTGGCCGAGGCTAAGAACAGGGCAAATGCTATAAAAAGGATGGAGCATATCCTTTTAAGAGTGCATGAGGTGGCTAAATTATCATGCCAATTAGAATCTCTTCTCAATAAATCCCCCCACAGCTCGCATTTCAGCATCTCGGCGTCTCAACACATCGTTCAACATAATCATATACTTATAATAATAATTCCGATAATATAATATAATATTGCACTTCATAACACCAAACTTATGGTGGCCTCCGGCTCAGGAAGAACATTAATAGTCTTATTGCATCGATTCAGCTCTCTTGAGCCGTCCCTGTCTACCACAATAACCTGCAAATCATGCCGGCCCGGG
Organism: Methanothrix sp.; assembly: GCA_035527135.1. Lineage (GTDB taxonomy): Archaea > Halobacteriota > Methanosarcinia > Methanotrichales > Methanotrichaceae > Methanothrix. The sequence goes on from DATLBD010000064.1 coordinate 17,721, forward strand.
CCAAAATCATGCCAGTTGATGTCCAGGCCATCGACACCCTGCGACCCATCCCCCTGCGAGGCTGCTGAATTGATCTCTGCCCCGTCAATGCTCCAGTGAACGGCCCCAAAAATCAAGCCCTCCATGACGGCTCTGTAGGTCTCAACCTTTCCCAGACATGCGAGATCCTTGCCGGCAATTGTGCAGGAACAGCTCTGCAAAGTCAGCTCCCGGCTGGCAATGACGCCATTGCTCGATTTGTCTCTTACCAGAAGCTTTACCGTGTAGTTTCCTGGATTTTCATAAATGTGAATTGGATTCTTCTCCGCGCTATGAAATCCATCACCAAAGTCCCAGTCGTAAACATAAGATCCAAGTCCTCCCTCGGTCCGGCCAAAAAAGCTGACCTTCTTCGATGAGCAGTCTGCATCATAGGCAAAGGAGACTGAAAGAGGCGCCTGTACCAGATACTCTGTTTCCAGGCCCCCATAGCACTTTGTATTGCGATTGCTGCACTTGCGATTGGCCTGGCTGCAGTCTGTACCTTTGGCGGTCTCCCAGCTCAGCACAAATCTGCTCAGCTTCACCTCCTGGCTGCCGGTCCAGATAAGAGGACAGATAGGATAAGCTCTTGTGGATTTTGCTTCTATGCTTTCCAGTGCGCACAGGCCCTGGTCGTAAAATGTACGGGAAAAAGTGCCGTTGAGATAGAGATCAGCCAGGACAATGACCGCATAGCGAGGCGAAGCGGCGTTATTTTTTATCTCGGCCCATATATAGCAGGACTTCTCTTCCCCACTTTCCACAGGAAGGATTGCGTCTCCCAAAGCGTCACCAAGCCATAAACTGGATACAGTAACATCATTTGCCCGGCACTGGAATTTGCAGGCCGGCCAGTCTTCAGAAAAGGCTGTCTGGAAGAGCAGGGCTAAAACGATTAGAGCGAGAGCTGCGGCCTTAAGTGAAGTCGTGATACCTCTGTGGAAGGGAATGATCTGATCCTCCTTAGTCCCCCAAGTATTGCAAATCTTTATATATATATCTATTGAGTTAATTTTTAAATATTGGGGTTTTATTTTTATCTTCGATAATATAAAACAATTGTTGAGATTTTTCACGCTTTTTAAAAAAACATACGCCCGGGCCGAATGGCCCAGGCTTTAGACCGTCCCATTCTCTTTCTAGCTCTCCTCCATGAATATGTCCGCGGACGGCTCCGGTATCACTTTCAAGTCCATGCTGCATTCTTTGACAGACCAGATTTTATCATCGTAATATCTGGTAACCTTCACGATGAGCTTGTGCTCACCCAGTTCATAGCCGCTTCCGGAAATATCTATGCTCTTATCAGAGCCTAATGTTTCCCCATCCATAGACCATTCGTAGCTCTGCTTGAACCTGACATCCTCTTTGCCGACGTAGCTGTAGGTCTCCACTTTGTTCCTGCAGAGGGCAGAAGGACCGTCCAGGTTGCATTCCGCCTGGCTGCATCTTCTGGAGTTCTTGTTAGCTTCAGCGATCTTGCCATCCAGATGCCATACCAGAGCGTTTCCCTTAGAGACTACAGCAAAGACCGCAGTCTGCTGTCCTGGTTCAAAGGTGCTGGGCTGTCCTCGGTTATCTGGGGGAGGACTGAACCAGTTATCCATTCCAAGGTCAATTTTGACTGGATAGCTGTTGGGGTTGCTGTAGCCAAAGAATGCCGTGTAGGTGCCGTCAACGTTCTCCGAGACGCATGTTAACTCCGGAGTGATAGCATCTCTGGTTATGGTTACGGATGCAGAGGCTCTGGCGCTGATGCTGCGGCCCATCGGATCTTTCCCCTCCAAGAGGGCGTTATTAACTACCGGCCCAGGTACGTCTTCTTCGGCGATGGTGTACGTCGCTTTTCCAGTGACGAAGTCACCTGGTGCCACGGATTTCTGGTCCAGAGAGATGGCACCGAGCTTGTCATCCGTTAGAGTCAAAGCATTGACTGTGACTTTTCCGCCATTCTTTATGGTATAGGTGTAAGTTACCGTCTCACCAACTTTTGCGGAACTTGGCGACACAACCTTGGTCATTTCTAAAGTGGCGGTGTAGACCAACTCCACCGAGGCTTTGGCAGTGGCAGTAACCGGCTGTCCCTGGCTGTCCGTGGCCGCAGCGGTAACCACGTTGGTTAGCGGGCTGGGCAAATCGGATTCGACCACGACATGTTCAATTGAAGCTACAGCGGTCTCACCCGGTGCTAATGTGTTCTTTTCCAGATTGACAGCGCCGAGCTTGTCGTCATTCAGGGTCAGGCCATTGATGGTTACGCTTCCTGTGTTCTTCACAGTTAACTTGTAGGTTACTTTGTCACCTATGCCTGCAGACTTGACCGAGGGCTCCTTGGTAACGATCAGGGTGGCAGTGTAAGTTAACTCCACAAAGGCCGTGGCAGTGGCAGTAATGGTCTGTCCCTGGCTGTCTCTAGCTGTGCCTGTGACAATATTGGTCAACGGTCCAGGCAGATCCCCCTCAACGACAAGGTACGTGGCCGATCCAGTGGCAGTTTCGCCTACAGTCAGCTTTTTTTTGTTTATCTTAATCTCTCCCAGCTTATCGTCCACGATAGCTAGATCATTGATGGTTACCGCTCCCGTATTCCTCACCGTATAGGCGTAGGTTACCGTTTCACCCACTTTGGCAGAGGTGGTGGAGGGGGTCTTAATTATCTCCATGCTTGCAGAATAGCTCAATTGCACAGTAGCCTTGGCCTCGGCCATAATTGCTTTGCCAGTGCTGTCCTTGGCCGTTGCAGTGACGACATTGGTCAAGGGGCCAGGCAGATCTGCCTCTACTACAAGGTGAGTTGCAGAACCGGTTGCCGTATCGCCAGGCGCCAGCGTATCTTTGTCCACTTTGATATCTTTGAGCTTGTCGTCAACCAGTTTCAGTCCTTTGATGGTAACAGTTCCCGTATTTCTCACTGTATAGGTGTAAGTTACACTATCTCCTACCCCGGACGTAGTGGCTGATGCTAACTTGGCAACTTCCATCGCAGCGGTGTAGGTAAGCTCTACCGAGGCCTTAGCCTGGGCGGTAACTGCTTTGCCCTGGCTGTCCGTGCCCGAGGCAGTAGCGACGTTGCTCAGTGGTCCGGGCAGGTCCGTCTCGATGATGGTATGCATGGCCGATCCAGTGGCAGTCTCGCCAGGTGCCAGCAGGGCTGTATTCAGTGTGATGTCCCCTAGCTTATCATCAGTGAGAGTAAGAGCCTTGATGGTCACAGCACCTGTGTTCTTCACAGAGAACTGGTAGGTAACGGTTTCACCCACGGCAGCCGTGCTCGCTGACGGTGTCTTGGTCACTTGCAGAGCGGCGACGTAGGTAAGCTCTACCGAGGCCTTAGCCTGGGCGGTGACTGCTTTGCCCTGGCTGTCCGTGCCCGAGGCAGTGGCGACGTTGCTCAGTGGTCCTGGCAGATCCGTCTCGACGATGGTGTACGTGGCGAATCCCGTTGTTTCCTCCCCTGGGGTCAGGGAATTTTTGTCCAGAGTGATTGTGCCGAGATGGTCGTCATTCAGGGCCAGGCCGTTTACTGTGACCAAGCCGTTGTTCTTCACGCTGAACCTGTAGGTTACAGTATCGCCTACCTTGGCGGTATCAGACGAAACCGTCTTGGTTACGGCGAGACCTGAGGTATAGGTCAGAGCAATAGATGCGGTAGCGGTTGCCGTAACTGGCTTGTTCTGGCTATCCGTGCCCTGGATGGTGGCCACGTTGGTCAGAGGGCCAGGCAGATCGCCCTCCAATATGACATGGGTCGCAGAAGCTGATGCAACATCTCCCGGAGCCAAATCCTTATTGTCGATCGTTATAGTTCCGAGCTTGTCATCAATAAGTTTTAGGCCCTTTATTGTGACTTTGCCGGTGTTGCTCACAGTGAACTTGTAGGTTACCTTTTCTCCCACCTCGGCAGTGGTAGAAGAGGGCTCTTTGCTCAGACTTAAGGCGGCATTATAGGTCAGAGCCACGGTTGCATTGGCTGAGGTGCTGACCGGTTTTTTGGTTCTATCCTCGACACCGGAAACGGTTACGGTATTATTGAGGGGGCCAGGCAGATCGCTCTCTTTTATGGTGTAAGTGCTCCCACCCGTAGCAGAAGTTCCCGGCATGAGCGTGTTGGTATCAAGCATAATTACCCCGAGCTTGTCATCCTTCAAGGACAGGGAGTTTATGCCTATTGTTCCTGTATTTCGGACAGTGTAGGTATAGGTAACTGCCTCGCCTACAGATGCCGTTGTTGCCGAGGCCGTCTTGGCTACCACCAGTCCCGTGGTATAGGTAACGTTTGTTTTATGGCTGCAGCTTATACTGCGAAATGGGCTGGTTGAACCGGGGGCTACATCAGAGTAATCTCGGGTTAGTGTCATTCCTATGGTGTGATTGATTAAATCGTATTGGGCCCAATTGATGTCGACACTCGAGCCAGCGGCTCCATCTATCTTCTTGCCGTCAACATTCCACTCAAATGTCAGTTTGCCGGCTGTGCCGCCCGTGTAGCTGTAGGTGGCGGTATCATAGGGTCCGACCTGTTCCGGTCCGCTTATGCCGCAAACGGGCAGGGAATATACGCTTATGTCTGTGCTGGTTTGATTGACACAACCCCCTTCCTTGGTCCTTATGTACAGAGAGATCGTGACCGTCTTTGATCCCTCAACCTGTGAGACGAGAGGTGAACTAAATGAGAACTTTTGCGCCGTTCCCGCACCGATGGTAGAACCGCCGGTCACGGCGGTCCATTGATAGAGATAGTCTCCAGAAGGAGCTTGAAGGGTCACAGTCTGTCCAGAGGTTATGAGCTGGTTTAAGGCAAGGCTCGAAGGCGCGGCGATTGCGCCTAGCGAGGGGACTACCAGCAGATAAACTAATGTTAAAATCACTACGAAAGCTTTAGCCTTGGCGCAAAGTAACAAGATTTTACCCCCTATATTCTAGATTATCGATATCAAGCAATCCGAATCTGAGTTGTTTTTTTAGCTGCTACCACTCTGTTTTTCGGCAGGTGGGATGGCATAGTTGCAACCATGGCCTTGATGAGGATGATTATGATAAGTCGGGAAATTATTCCTGATCATTCCCACTTTTTGTGCATTATTGTCAGCATTTGGCTCCAGATACATCCTGTCAAAGATCCGATTCAGATAACCTTATTATCAATCCGTAACTGTGTCTATTTGAATATTTCTATCTAGTTATCAGGAGAAGCGCTTGTAAGACATGGATATTCAATCATACTCCATTTATTATTAGTATTTGTATTCGATTCCATAGAAACAGTCCTCCTGGTAATTCAGCAGGTATTTTCAAAAAATAATCCTAATTTCTATTAAGTAATAAAATTTTTAATATGTTGTTTTTAAGATATGAACTTAGTTATTAAAGGTTATGCGCGACGATTATAATATAGGCTACCAAAAGTATTATTAATAAAGCAAAACGCAGACAGTTAGAAAATATTTAAACTATATGCAATTGACGGAATATACATAATCCAATAAACAAGAAAGGTGGCTTGAAAATGGCTTTGAACAGAATGCTGCTATTTGTAGGACTGGCCTGTTTAGTAGCGCAGCTTCTTTTTGCAGGTGTCGCTGCAAAGGAAGAGGCAGGCGTTATAAATTTGATTGTCGATATGGAAGAGTCCGCCCTAGCTGAAGGAGAGAGCCCAGCGGAAAAGGAGAATTTAGAGATGAACTCCACCATAAATCTGCTCAATGAGGTGGACAGCCGAGATCTGAAGGCGACGATCTCTGTAACAGGAGATATTGCCAATGAAAGATATCCACTTTATATTACTATGCTAGGCACAAAAGAGAATCACGAACTGATCATGGGAGGTATGAGCAGTGGCGAAAAATTGGTCTCCTTTGAGGATCAGGACGCCAGGCTGCGCAAGACCAGGAGATACGTTGAGGACGACTATGTCTGCGGAGGAAAGCAATTCAAGGTGGCCGGCTACCTGCCCCAGCCCAATTCCTTTAACCAGAGCAGCTACAAGATCCTGGATGATCTGGAGATATTATATCTGATAGACGACACGGGGCTGCCAGAGAGTCAGAACAGGGCAATGCCCTATCTCATGGACGGATTTGACTTTTATGTGGTTCCTGTGAGCGAAGACAAGGGATTTCTCATGAGAGACGCATCGGCAAAAGCGGCAGGCATGAACGGCACGGACTGGTATAATCTTCTCGCCAGCAAATTCGATGAGTCCGCTGGCAAGGGTGAGACAATGGTCGTAGTCTTCACCAATACCATCTCCGGATCGGATGAATACCTGGATGCCTATAAGAAGTTCGTGGAATACGCCACCGACAAAGGCGCCAGCTTTGTCACCACCAGGGAATTGGTGGAAAGCGCCAAGAATGCTTAACGATCCCGGAATTAATACAATGCAGATCTGGGAGCTTTTTACTTTTTCCATCTCGTGAAAAACATGACAAACTTTAGCATTTTTTTATTTTTTCCATCTGTTCTCCCTCAGCTTAGAATAGGACATGAATTCAAGACGTTCATTTTCAGTCATATTTCCCGTAGCAAGTTCGCATCGAGGTGATTTCTCCCAGTCAACTGCACCGATCAGTGCCCAATAGATGAGTGGATCCCCTGCAATGCTTGCGGGGCTGCCAGAGCCCCAGACCCGGTTGTAGCTTGCTCTTTCTGCGTCTCATCTGCAGAA
>DATLBD010000065.1:0-8631 GCA_035527135.1 Methanothrix sp.
CATAGCTACTAGAGGTGTACCTGAATTGAAGATAATCGGTCTTTCCGATCCTGAAGTGGAGGCCAGTTTGCGCGGCGCAGGCATTGGCATGTCCGTTGCCGAGGCGCGCTCCATTGCCGAGGTGCTGGGCCGCGATCCCACCCTCACTGAACTATTCTGCTATGATGCTATGTGGTCGGAGCACTGCTCTTACAAGAGCTCTCGCGCCACCCTCAAAGAATTCCTTCCTACCGATGGCCCTAATGTGGTCATGGGCCCCGTAGAAGACTCCGGAATCGTGGCCATCGACGATAAATGGTGCGTCGTAATCTCCCACGAGAGCCACAACCACCCCAGCCAAATCCTGCCCAATGAGGGCGCAGCTACCGGCATCGGTGGAATCGTCCGCGATGTCAACTGCATGGGCGCGACCGTGATCGCTACCGCCGATCCCCTGCGCTTCGGCAATCCCTACGGTCCCAAGGCCAACAAGGTGCGCTGGGTGGCAGAGGGCGTGGTAGACGGAATCTGGCAGTACGGCAATGCACTGGGCGTTCCCAATATGGGCGGAGACATCGTTTTCAATGAGAGCTTCGACGACAACTGCCTGGTCAACGTTGTGTCGCTGGGCATCGTGCGGCGCGACCAGATCATCCGCTCGCGCGCTCCGCCCGTGGCCGGGGAGAAGGGCTACGATGTAATCCTCATCGGCAAGCCCACCGACGCCAGCGGCCTGGGGGGCGTTACCTTCGCCTCGGAGGCTCTCCGAGAGGAGGACGAGGAGACCAACCGCGGCGCAGTGCAGATCCCCGATCCCTTCCTTAAGAATGTGCTCTTCAAGGCCAACGCTGACCTCTTCCGGCTGACGCGAGAGGAAGGCATCGAGATCGGCTTCAAGGATCTGGGCGGCGGCGGCTTTACCTGCGCCACATCGGAAATGGGCTCTGCCGGGGGCTTTGGCATGGAGATCAACCTGGATGATATGCACAAGGCTGGCGATTTTCCAGCAGAGGTGCTGAGCATCGCCGAGACCCAGGAGCGCTTTCTCATTGTGTCTCCCCCTGAGTTGCGCGAGAAGATTCTCAAGATCTATAATGAGGACTGGGACCTGCCCAATGTCTACGAGGGCGCAAGGGCCAGCGTGGTGGGCAAGATCAATACCGGCGATCGCTTCACGGTCACGTATAAGGGCGAGACCGTCTGCGATGTGCCCATCCAACACCTGACGGGTGGCATCCGCTATCAGAGGGAGGAAAAGGAACGCATCATCAGCCTGGCCGAGCCGGAGATGGACGAACCGGCTGACTACAACGACGTGCTGCTCAAAATCCTAAGTTCGCCCAACATCGCCTCCCGTGAGCATGTTTACAGATACTACGATACTGAGGTCATGGGCAATGCCGTGATCCGGCCAGGAGAAGCGGACGCCGGCCTGATTGCACCTGTGCGGGGCGAAAAGTTTGGCATAGCCCTGGCCGTGGACAGCAATCCCTTCTACGGGCGTATCAGCCCCTATTGGGGAGGAGCGACGGCTGTGGCCGAGGCCATGCGAAATGTGGCTGCAATAGGCGCTGTTCCCTCGACTCTGACGGACTGCCTCAACTACGGCAATCCCGAAAAACCGGAGGCCTTCTGGGAGTTTCGTGAGGGTGTGAAGGGCCTGGCCGAGTCCTGCAAGAAGTTATATCTGAAGGGCTATGAAGGTCAGCAGCATCCTGTCCCCATAGTATCAGGGAATGTCAGCTTCTACAATGAATCTCCTCAGGGCTCGGTGGACCCGTCGCCTGTGGTGGCCTGCGTAGGTATCATGAAGGACTTTAGCAAGGCCATCACCATGGAATTGAAGGCTGCCGGCGACAAACTCTTCTTGATAGGGCCCAGGTTTGATGAACTGGGCGGCTCCGAGTACTACAGAACCATTCTAGGGGTAACAGGCGCCAATGTGCCTATCGTTCGCTTCGATCTGGAGAGAAATATGATCTACGCCGTCATCGACGCTATAGAGGAGGGCCTCCTGGCAGCGGCCCACGATATTTCCAACGGCGGCCTGGCGGCAAGTGTGGCAGAGATGGCCTTAACCCGACCAGCCAGGTTTGGAGTGGAGCTGGATTTGGATAAAGTCCAGGGTGGCGACATTGGCATGAGGACGGATAAGCTGCTATTCTCCGAGTCCTCTGGCTTCATCCTGGAAGCAAAGCCAGGCAAAGAGGCCCGGCTGGTGGAGCTACTGAGGAGCTATAATCTGGAACCGATGCAAATCGGCCAGGTAACAAGCAAGAGACGGATTGTGATGTCAAGAGCAAGCAATGCTGTGGCCGATCTGGAGCTGGACGGTGCGAGGAATGCTTGGACCGCAGGTCTCGTGGAGGCGATGAGATGAAGATCGCAGTTATGCAGTTTCCTGGCACGAACTGCGAGTTTGAGACGCTGTTGGCTGTGAAGACGGTAGGCATGGACGGCGAGCTATTTCGCTGGAACCGGCCCGAAGGGGAGCTGTCCGGCTTTGACGGATTTATCATACCAGGAGGCTTCTCCTACCAGGACCGGCTTCGTGCTGGAGTTATAGCCTCTAAAGAGCCGGTAATGAACACCTTGAAAGAGGAGGCCGGCAAGGGAAAGCCCATCATCGGCATCTGCAATGGATTTCAGATTCTGGTGGAGACAGGCCTTCTTCCCGGAAGCGTTAATGGCAGCGGCTGCGGAAAGGTGGACATGGCTCTGGCTCAAAACGTAATGGTCTCTCAGGGAAAGATTGTACGGCGGGGCTACTACTGCGATTGGGTTAATCTTCGGCATGAGGCGCCTTCTAAAAGGTGCAGCGGCTCTTTTACCATCGAGAGAGGGGCGCTTCTTAGGGTCCCCATTGCCCACGGCGAGGGAAATCTGGTCACTACCACTCCAGGTCTCGTGGAAAAGCTTAACGAAGAGGGGCAGGTGGTCTTCCGCTACTGCGACAAGAACGGGAGGGTCATAAACGAGTTTCCGTTTAATGTGAATGGCAGTACAGAGAGCATAGCCGCCATCTGCAATGAGCAAGGAAATGTCCTGGGCATGATGCCCCATCCGGAGAGGGCCTTTTTCGCCTGGCAGCTTCCTGCCTTCGATCCGAGAAAGCAGCGGCCGGATGAGCCCGGTCCTGGCAGGAGAGTATTCGAATCCATGAAGCGCTACATTGAGGTGAACGCATGAGCCAGAAGATCAATCTAAGGGTCTGGCTGAAGATACCCGATGCCGAGGCGGCCACAGTCAAGAACACGCTTATCCGGCGCCTGGGCTTTGGCAATGTCCTGGCAGATGTCAAGAAGGAACGCTTATTCAGCATCGAGGTTGATTCAGGCGATCCGCAGGAGCTGGCCAAGAGCTTTGCCAAGGAGCTGGTCAATGAGAACAAGGAGAGCCACATAGTTCTTATCGACGAGCTGTTGTTCGAGGAGGGCTACGTCCCGGTAAAGGTCGCCCTTCACATCGAGGACGGCGAGGCCATCTCCATCCGGGAGCGGCTCCGAAGCCGACTGGGCTTCGAGAATGTGGTAGATGTGAAGAAGGCTACGATCTGGAAGCTGTTCTTCAAGACACTCAAGCCTGAGGCAGAGATTAAGGCCATAGAGGTCGCAGAAAAGCTGCTCATCAATCCGCATAAGGATACCTACGAGATAATGGGCTAGAGAATCTAGAGAATGGCGGCTGATTATCTGAAATCCAGCCCTTAGCTCCTTTTTTGTCTTTATTACATCGGGAGCGCGGAGGGTCACGAATACCCCGACCTTCAGGTCGGGGATGAAGTGAACCCTCGCCCGGTTTTCATATTTTCTTAAATTTGATTAACAAGGACTCTCTGGGAACCGAAAACAGACTCACGATAATTCTGATCAAGGGGGATCTGGGCAACGAAAGCTCGACGATTTCTGGATTCCATAAAACCGGGCGTGAGGGCGTGCGGCCCGAAGCATACCCCATCCTTTAGGGTGGGGTGGCCGCACGCAGTTTGATTTTTTTTGTCTTATGTCTTTTAAGGCAGCGGACAAATTCCCGCCGCCAGTGCCTCAGGTTCCTGAATTATCCCGAAGTACGGTTCATCACAGATTATCATTGTCAGTGATCCTGACAATTCTTCATCGTGCAAGGCAGCAGGTTTTGTGCCCGAGGAAGCTAGCGGAGCGACTTATGGACGAGGTCGTCAAGGTGGAGTATACAAGGCTCTGTAGCCGCGGTCCACAGGTTGGTCAGGAAAGATTTGGGCAGTTCAGGGGGCTCTCCTCGGGCACTGTCGCCTGCAGTCTATACTTCAAGACTCTCAAGCCACTCACAGGAAATTCTATTTTGCGATTCAACTGTAAATAGCTTTAAGACCGAAGCCCTCGGATATTATTCTTCATGGATGAGCTAAAGCAGCGAGCAGAGACACAGCTAGGCATAATTGAAAGCGCATACTCCATTAAGATCCTAAATAAAGGGGAAATTGTCAGCCTCATTGCCGGAAAGCTAAAGGAAAAAAGACAGATTTTGATGGTTTGCACATCTCTAAACTCGTGGATTGCCAGCAATGATATTAGAGGTGAAGCAGTAATACCCATCAACATAGTCTTGAGCTATATAGATGCTGCTAATTGATAAATTTATAAAGATGAATAGTAGACCGCCGAAATGGCAGTAATCAAAAAAAATGGCTAAATTGGCTAAAAAGGTGGCTAAAAGGGGTCGCAAATGGTATCGATAGAAGTTGGCGGCATGTGGGCAGAGATACCAATAGGATTGATCCTTGAGATATCCATGCAGCCTTTCAATTCACTCTTGAACTTTGGCTATTGTGATTAGCGGCTTTATTATCACTTTACCATATCTTCGATCCCCACTTCCAACTTCATCGCTCTCTTTTAGCCCCGCTTTTTGTATGATGTTCTGAGGATTTGGAAATTTGCATTAGATTTCTTCAAAAACATCTTAATAATTGTAATTTTAAATCTAATTAACTTATCTGCCGATCATTAATTCTTACAATCGGCTTACAATAGCCAAAAATATAAGTAGAATTACGTCATAATAAACATCATGGTTTTTCATGGGGCTGAACTGGAGAAATGCAACTGACCTTCCCCGCTTTTTGGTAGTAAGGGTTTTTCAAAATCGATCCTCTGAGAAATCGATCCAATGAAAACGGCAAAGCTCTGCATTAAGGGGAGCGCTTCAGTTCATTTGACAGGCAACAAGAAAAACTATTCAAAAAATTACTGAAATAGTGGAGGTGAAAATTAATGGCTGAGGAGATGAAAGAGCTAAAGTGTCCTATATGCGGCGAAACTTTTAAAAGCAAGGAAGAGATGGCTAAGCACGCAATGGAAAAACACAAAAAGTAAAGCTCTCAATAAAAAAAGACCGGCGACCTTATGTGCCGTTAGATCTTTATTGATGGCACAATCACTTTTTATGCTCTTTTGAGTGCTTTTCAAACTCTTCTCTGGAAACGAATGTCATGCCGCAGAATTTGCACTTGAACTTACCTTCTTTCTCGGATTGTTCCATTCCTGATTTTTCCATTCCCATACCTCTGTGCAAAATTATGCCTTCATTCTCCTTTATTTTTTCCCATGGCCTTCAGGCTGGCCATCTTCTTCAGAAACTTAGCGACCGCGTCCACATACTCACCATGGCTCCAGGTTAAAGGGGCAACTGAAAGTGATTCTCCCGTGTAGGGATGAACCTGCTCCGGCATGATGCCGGTAGCAAGAGCGCAGTTTGCGACCCAATTGATCAACTCCCTGGCTCTCTTTAAATCCTCTATGCTCTTCGCTTTGGCAATATGCCACTTAGCCAGCCAGAGAGTGGAAATCAGCCAGGGATTGCCGGCTCCATCCTGCACCTGTCTGCGGTAGTAGTCGTTTTCATACCTCGCAATACCACCATTACCTCCAGCCCAAAGCTTCTCCTCAACAGCGTTCATGGTCTTTATAACGCGAGGATCATCAGCCGGGAGAACGCAAAACTCGAAGATGCCATAAACGCTGCTGTCAATGGTCCGGTCGATCTTTTTCCTGTCCGGGTCACCGTCCTCGTATTGAATGCCCCTCAGGAAAACGCCTTCTTCTGCGCTAAAAAGCTCGCTTATAATCAAATCTTTTAAATCAAAATAGCCTTCCTTGCATGCATCACAGGTGGTATTATCTGCAAAGAGTCGCCCCAATTTTTCTGCTGCCCTCAAGCCTGCATAGACCGCCGATACCGTGAAGGTGAAGATGCCCCTCCTCTCTTCCCACAGATCGTAGCTGTTCCTGGGCATACCGTTCGGGTAGCGGTAGTCGTTCATAAAAATCGCAGCTTGTTTTACCAGGGGCTCGTAAAGCTCTCTCACGAATTCTATATCTTTAGTAGCCTCGTAATACTTCCAGAGGGCATAGATCACAAGGCCAGTCTCATCTTCTTGAATTGGCAGTGAAGGCCATCCGTATTCCACCCAGGGGTGCCAGCTGCTCCCGAGAGTCTTATCTGGGTTGTATTTATGCAGCAGGCATCCGGTCCACCAGAGAACATCCTTACAGAATCTAAAGAACGGCCTGGTGAATTCAGATAGCCCGGCATTTATCAGGGCAATGGAAACAAGAGCCGCATCCCTACCCCACATGTAGCTATAGGTATCCCGGTTGAACTGCAGGTTATCGGAGTCGTTTGCGGCAAGTATTGCTCCACCTGCATCAGTCTGCGTCTTTATAATCAGGAGCGATCTCTTGAAAAGAGTCGCAAGATAGGGATCTAGCCCGGAAAGATCGATCGTTGTCTGGTTTACCCAGGATCTCTGGCATGTCTGTGCGTGGCTGAGCAGACTTTCTGGTCCATTATCCGTGACCAGATCATTAAGCCTGTAAACCTCCTGGAAGTTCTTGCCGGCGGTCATGTAGTAATAAATCACCTGGGACGACCCGCCTGGAATCTTTAAATGAACTCCAATCGTCGAATCCACAGATCCCTGCGCTATGGGATTTTTGGAGAGGACTCCATCTTCCGCATCTCTAAAAGTGCCCTCCAGGTTTCCGCTCTCCGACTGGCCGATGGCATAGTCGTCTATGTCTGTAGCCAGGCCATCTTTTTTATCAGACTTGAGAGCCCCAATCAGAAAATATCTCTCCCTCTTGTAGTGCACTACCACATTATGATCCATCTGATAGACAGCCGTGTCACCTATCCTGTTGCTGTAAATATGAAAGTCCTGATAAAAGAATAAATGAATATCTCTATCTTGGCTTCTTGTGTTTTTCACGGTAATTTTTCGCAAGAATATGTTGGCCTCGCAGTAGACGTTATCCTCAAGGATCAGCTCTATGCCCATCTCATAGTTTATAGCTCGGCTCTCTGTGACTAAAGTGTCGTTCTTGTAGGCAAGCCTTCTCTCCCATCCCTGATCATTGATCCAGGAGAGCCTGCCATCAACATAAACGCCCACCTTCTGGGCGTGGCCGCCCAGGTGATTCTCCTGGCCGACACGAGGAAAGTAAATATCTCTTATCTGCAGCCACTTATCTATGTTAACCAGCAGCGACTGGTTGCCCAAAACCAAATGTCTTGTCATGATTCAGTCTCATTTTTCATCGAAAAATCAATCACTACTTTGATATTTTCCTTGTCTCTCAGGGAAGATAATGCCTTTCGAATATCTTGGGGAGGATATCTCGCCGTTATCAGCTTTGCTAAAAGACCCGGCCATCTTTTTTGCACAGCTATCAGATCCTGAACGCCCCGCTCAAAGTCCTGCCTGTGGGCATTAACCGTCCCCACTATGGTTTTGTTTCCCAGGACAAGTCCCTGGTTGAGGCAGTCGGCGCAGATCTCAATCTTTTTGTCTCCTCCAGTAATAGAAGTAAGAACAACCACTCCGTTTGTACCGGCTATCATCATGGCATGCAAGGCGACGCTGGAGCTTCCCGTCTCCTCGATGATGAGATCGATTTGCCTGCCTACCTCCTTTGCAATGTTATGAAATTTTATTTTTCCAGTATTGAAGTGGGTAACTTCGATCAGGGAGAAGATTTCTGCCTTATATTCGTCGTCTGATCTGTCCACGGAGATTACATCCAGGCCTCTAATCCGCAAAAGCATAGCAGTGATGATACCTAATGTGCCGGTTCCAGTTACCATGGCCGTTTTAGGTTTCCAGGTCATTCTTTTTTGCACGGAGAAAGCCGTTCGTATGGCCTTTTCGGCGATGCTCGTAGGCTCTAAAAGCACGGCCAGCTCTCCCAGCTCCGCCGGGACTTTTACAAGATAGTCCTCTTGTTCAACGTAATACTCACAAAGAAATCCATGGCGGCCTTTGATGCCTCTTTCGGTATAGCCTCCATAAAGGCACATGTCGTATTCTCCTGCCTGGCAATTGATGCAGCCGTCCGGTCTTCGCACGGTGGCAACAACAGTGTCGCCCGGTTTCAGCAGTTTTACGTTTGTTCCTGTATCAACAACCTTTCCTACACTGGTCATCGGTTAAGGACATTTAGGATAAATATATCGTGATGTTTTCCTTTTTGTACTCAGCATTTTTTAATCTCAAGTCCAGTTTTATATAGGTGCTGTGATCTTATTTTCCCCTCAAGGGATAGCAAATGGCAAAAGATTGCTCGATAGCAGAGCAGAGTTTCATAGAGAAGGATCTATGCACGATGTTTTCGC
>DATLBD010000066.1:0-3655 GCA_035527135.1 Methanothrix sp.
TGCGGGCGTCCCCATGCAGCCGAAGGTAAGAGGCCCGAGTCGGACATAACCGCAATCATGTCATTGGTAAGAAAACAGGCGGGACTGCATGCGAACCCTTGAAGCTCGCTGCTACATTTCTGAAATTTGATCTGCATCAATATTTGTAAATAATCCAAAGTCCAACCTCCTTTTAGGTTATCTTTGATTACTATGACACATCCATCCAGGAAGGTCAGAATAGATTCCGTGCGATATTGCATCACAGCAATTCTACTAACAGTAGCATTAGTCATGGCGTTATCACCTGCCTTAGCCAGTGATAACTCACAGATCACCGTAGTTACCTCTCCGACATGCGCTTCTGAAAATGCTCTCCAGGATCTTACCATATCGTCCGCAGCTACCGTCTTTGCAGCTGGCCTTTTAGCGGGCTTCAATCCCTGTCTTCTGGCCATACTGGCCTTTCTGGCAAGCTCAATGCTATCCAGTACGGGCCGCAGACGAGATATCTTGACTATGGTGGCTTTCTTTTCCTTGGGTATATTTGTAGTCTACATTATTTTTGGAGTGGGCCTATTTAGCGTTCTACAGGAAAAGTCCACTTCCGCTATGTTTCGCCTTGTTCTGGCAGCTGTCCTATTGGTTTTAGGGATAATGCAGCTGGAGGACGCAAGGAGGCTGCAAAGTGGAGGCACGTCCCTCTTCCGAACGGATTGGACTAAGAAATACGTTAACAGTGTCATTGCCAGCCGGAGGCTCAGCCTCTATTTCCTCTTAGGAGCCCTCTTCTCATTGGTAAGGGCCCCCTGTGTGGGAGGAATCTACATCGCTATCATTGGCATAATCTCCCGCCAGGGGTTTGCCTCATCAGGGATAACTTATTTGATGATTTATAACCTAGGCATAGCACTTCCAGTGCTGCTCACGGGAGGAATCATCGCATTAGGCATGAGCCCAGAGCAAGTGGATCATTTCCGGAACAAACACAGAGTTGCCATCCGGTTGATAACGGGAATCACGCTATTAGTTCTGGCTTCGCTCATCTACCTGCAAATGATTTAGGCGAGAAGGAATGAGGCGAGAATCTTTGAGAAAGAAATTAGAGAGACCTGGCCGCGATCCTT
This sequence comes from Methanothrix sp., assembly GCA_035527135.1. Taxonomy (GTDB): domain Archaea; phylum Halobacteriota; class Methanosarcinia; order Methanotrichales; family Methanotrichaceae; genus Methanothrix. The sequence goes on from DATLBD010000066.1 coordinate 1,107, forward strand.
TAGAGCTGCGAAAGGTTGAGCTTTTCGAGCACTCTTAAGTGGATTTCTTTATATCCTCTTTCATCTCCATAAACTGCTCTCTGGTCAGCTCTCCCTTTGCATATCGCTCGGCTAGGAGATCCTCAGCGCTTTTGCTAGGTGCGAGAACCGTTCCGCTTTTGATCTGCTTGTAGACGAAATAGGCTATCACTATAATAATTATCAACCAAATAAAATTCATCCAGAATCCCATGAAGGGATACCAGTCCATCATTGGATAGTATGGCAATTTCTGCACCCCGTGGTTCTTAATCTAAAAAAGTATAATACGTTAACAGATATAAATGCATGTCATTAGAAAACCTTTTTCTCGTTCCAATTGCTGGTTATGGCTTTAGAACGTCTGGTACATTGGATAGTTTTCAATTCGATGCGCGCATAGAAGATCGAAAATGATTTCTTTATGTACAGCACATATCTTAAAGGGTGAAACTATTTCGACAGTAGGTATTGATGGAGATTTCCTTTCAGGCTTTAACATAGCTGGGGCAAATGAGTATCTTTTGGCTCTTAAGATTCTAATTGCCCTATTTGTAATCCTGATTGCGCTATGGAAGCTGCATCTCCTGAGCATATCGAGATACTGATGTCTGATGATTCTGGTCGTGACCTCGGAGGTCTCCGTCGCCCCTAGGAAGAGGTCCACCCTGCCATCTCTGCTCGAACGGACTCCTCGGGCCATCCATGCTGCCAAGCTGCATTCCTGCAGCCCCTGCGGTTCCTGGCCAGCGAGCATCCCGGCCACGAGCGGCCACCGTCGATTCCGCTCGAACGCAACGAGAGCCGCCATGCGGGCCTCCGGCCTCCCTGGCGTGCGGGCGTTCCGACTATCTCACGTTCAATTTATCTAATGCCTGTCACCGGGTAAGTAGGCTTAAAAACCGTATTTTTCCAAGGCGGAGTTAGTTCTATTTGAACTCAGAATAACTCCCTATCACAAGAAACTTTTTTAGCCATAGCGAACCTACTTAAAATTCGGAGGTATAATATTTGTCGAGGGCAAAATGGAGATACGCTCTACTCATAGCGACCTTACTTGGATTGGTTGCCATGGCAGCGGCCGTATCCAATGATGACACAGTTCAGAATTCCGAGGCTAATGAATCCTTTCTTCAAAAAAGCATAATGCTTCCTTTGCCCGATACTGATGGCGGCATCAGCTTAAATAGGGCTCTTAAAGAACGCAGGTCCATTCGGACTTTGAAGAATGATTCTCTGACTCTGGATGCCGTTTCCCAGCTTTTGTGGGCGGCCCAGGGGATCACAGATGATAAGGGTCACCGTACAGCAGGCTCAGCTTTCGATGCTTATCCATTGGAGGTTTACGTCCTGGCGGGCAATATCACAAACTTGACTGCGGGCGTGTATCATTTTAAACCCCAAAATCATAGCCTTTTCCGGCTATCCCAAGGAGATGTTCGGGCCGAGTTCGTAAATGCATCGGTCGTTCCTGCAAATGCCTGGATTAAGACCGCTCCTGCCATATTCTTGATAACAGGAAACTTCGAGAAGGCGGTCAAAACGGGGGCGGTAAACAGCACAGTATACATAGAGGCAGGTTTAGCCTCTGAGAACTTCTTGCTGGAGGTAGTCTCTTTAGATCTGGGCTGCACCTACGTAGCGGGATTTGTTCCGCCTAAGGCCGCCAAATTCCTTAACCTCTCCAAGGAGGATATACCTATAGCATTATTGCCGGTTGGGCAAAAGGCTTAATTCGGGGGCTAACTGCAATTCTGGATAGTATGTGCAACCAGCAGGAATTTTCTTTTTTGCTCTTTTAAAGCCAAATGATCCAATCATCCGTGCCCCCAAGCTTCATCCCTCCCGCCTCCCTGCAGCTCCAGGCCAGCGGGCATGCTGGCCACGAGCGGCCACCTGCGATCCAGCTCGACCGCAATTGCAGCCGATCGGTCCCCCTGGCGTGCGCGCGTCCCGGGCAATCTTTGCTCAATCGGATTCCTGCAAGCATCTGCGCCACCTAGCCGAATTCTGCCGCACCCGGTGCTGCTGGACAGCGGGGACTCTGAGTAGCGAGGGCAATGCTTGCTGCGACATGCTGCCCATGGCGCAAGGTATTTACTCTCTTCATCTTGAGGATGATTCAAGATAAGGTCACAATTTATGGAGACTTGGCCCGCATGACCTACACAGTTAACATCTTGTCAAAGGCTCAGAAATACCTCGATACTCTGGACGAGCGGGCAATTCTGAATATATGGTCTTGCATAGCGGAATTGAAGAAAAATCCCTATAGGTCTAGGCCATTGGTTGATATCATAAAGCTGAAGGGCTTTAAGTCTCCTCCTATGTACACTGGTCATCGGTTAAGGACATTTAGGATAAATATATCGTGATGTTTTCCTTTTTGCACTCAGCATTTTTTAATCTCAAGTCCAGTTTTATATAGGTGCTGTGATCTTATTTTCCCCTCAAGGGATAGCAAATGGCAAAAGATTGCTCGATAGCAGAGCAGAGTTTCATAGAGAAGGATCTATGCACGATGTTTTCGC